>JAGVHJ010000567.1 GCA_020056645.1 Desulfobacterales bacterium | reverse complement strand
TATCCGGGAGACAGAGCGGATGGGAACCGCCGGATGTCTAAGCCTTCTTCCTGAAAAGCCGGTCAAGCCCTTGATCGTGATGAACGGAGATCTTCTAACCAAGGTCGATTTCGGGCAATTGCTCAAATTTCACACCACCCACCACGCGGACGCCACCATGTGCGTCCGGGAGTATGATTATCAGATTCCCTATGGCGTAATTCACAGGGAAGGAAACCGTCTCAAGGGGCTTGAAGAGAAACCGGTCCATCATTACTTCGTCAACGCGGGGATCTATGTGGTGGAACCCGCGATCGCGGCGCTTATTCCGAAAAACCGCTTCTACGACATGACCGACCTCTTTCAGCGGGTGATCGACGATGGTAAGGAGGGTATCATTTTTCCCATCCGGGAATACTGGATGGACATCGGTCAGATTCGGGATCTTGAGGAGGCCGATAGTGTCTATGGCTCTATTTTTATCTGACATCGAAGAGAGGGGAGCGATCAATGGTCGATGGAAAAAAAATTCTGGGGGTGATTCCGGCCCGGGGCGGCTCCAAGGGAGTGCCGGGGAAGAATATCCGGCTCGCCGGTGGAAAACCCTTGATCGCCTGGGTCATTCAGGCGGCGCGAAAATCCCGGTATATCGACCGGCTCGTTGTGTCGACGGATGACGAAAAAATCATGGCGGTTGCGGTGGCTCTTGGGTGCGAGGCTCCCTTCATGCGGCCTTCCGAACTGGCGGGAGATGAGAGCCCGACGGCCCTGGCCATTCTGCATGCCGTGGAGCGAATGCCGGGATTTGATTACGTGGTGACCCTCCAGCCCACATCACCCCTCACGGAACCCGGCGATATCGATTCCTGCATCCTGAAATGCGTTCGGGAAAAGGCGGACGCCTGCGTCTCTGTGGTGGCGGTTTCCAAATCGCCTTACTGGATGTTCACCTTGGAGAATGAGGATGTGCTGAGCCCCCTCATGGGAAGCGCGTTTCTTAAAAAACGGCGGCAGGATCTCCCCCTGGTTTATGTGCCAAATGGCGCCGTTTATGTGACGGCCTGTGACTTTTTGAAAAAGGTTCAGACCCTCTATGCCGATAGAACCTTAGGTCATGTCATGGCCCCTGAAAAATCGATCGATATCGATACTGCGTTCGATTTTCTGTTTTTTGAAACAGTGATTTCAAAGGAGAGGAAAGATGGAGGATCGTCGTCAGAATGAAAAGATCAAATCATTAAAAGAGCTTGCAAGCGTGATCCGGTCTCTCAAGGCCGAAGAGAATAAAATCGTGCTTTGCCATGGGGTGTTCGATCTCCTTCATATCGGCCATATCCGCTATTTCGAGCAGGCGAGACGAATGGGCGATATTCTCGTGGTCACCCTCACGCCAGACCGGGATGTGGACAAGGGACCCCACAGGCCTGCGTTTGCCGAAACCTTGCGGGCCGAAGCGGTCGCCTCATTGAATAGTGTGGATTTTGTGGCCATTAACGAGTGGCCCACCGCTGAAGAGACCCTGAGGCTCCTTCGCCCGGATGTTTTTGTCAAGGGCTCGGAGTTTAAAAATATCTATGACGACCCCACTGGTAAGATCGGGTTGGAGGCCCAAGTGGCGGAGGAAATTGGCGCCCGGATCGCCTTCACCGAGGATATTGTCTTTAGCTCCTCCAATCTGATCAACCGCTATTTGTCCCACTTTCCCCAGGAGATCAACGATTATCTGGAGCTCTTCCGGTCCCGGTTTCAATTGAACGATATCGTTAGCGTTTTAAACCGCATGTCGGATTTAAAGGTGTTGGTGGTGGGAGACACCATTCTCGACGAGTATCAGTATGTAAACGCCATCGGAAAATCCTCAAAAGACCCTACGCTGGTTCTTCAATATCAGTCCCATGAGCTTTTCGCGGGGGGCGTACTGGCGGTCGCCAACCATGTGGCCAATTTTTCCAATCATGTCAAACTATTGACCACCATCGGCGAGAATAATAGCCATGAATCGTTCATCAAAAGCCAGCTCCACCCCAATGTTTCTCTGAAATTCGAGGTTCAGCCCAATGCTCCCACGCTGATCAAACGGCGTTATGTGGATGGCTATTCGTTCAACAAGCTCTTTGAAGTCTATGAAATGGACGACTCGGGCCTTCCAGAAGATAAAAACCAGGCAATATGCGGCTGGCTCAGGGAGAATATCCGGACCTTCGACTTGGTGATCGCGGCCGATTTCGGCCACGGAACGATCAGCGACGAGATGATCGCCATCATGACCCAGGAAGCCAAATTTTTGGCCGTAAACACCCAGGCCAACGCGGGCAATCGGGGGTTTCACACCATCTCTAAATATCCGAGGGCCGATTATATCAGCATCGCCAATCATGAATTGCAGCTGGAGTTCAGGACGCGAAACGACCAGTTGAGGCCTAACATGGAGGCCCTGGTCCGGAAACTGGGATGTAAAAAATGCGTGGTCACCCTGGGACGGCAAGGATGTGCAGTCAGTGATGCGCACGGGGCGTTTGTGGTTGTCCCCTCCTTTGCTCAAAAGGTTGTCGACCGGGTCGGCGCGGGAGATGCCTTTCTGTCCGTCACCGCTCTCGCCGCTGTTCAGAATGTGAGAAATGAGATTATGGGATTCCTGGGCAACATCGTGGGTGCCCTTGCCGTTGAAATCATTGGAAACAAGAAGGCCATCGATCGGATGAGCGTTCAAAAATATATCACCTCCCTGATGAAATGAGGCCCCCTTTGCGCGAATTTCCTGAATTTGACCGATCCCGGCTGAAAATCGAACCCCTTGAAAAGCGGGTGAATGATCTGGACCTCTCTCGTATCCTGCCCCTTGAACCGGTCCCGGTTTCAGAGCCGGTATTTCAAGAGGTCGCGTCACGCATGCGGACGGCGCGGGAAAAAGGGGGGGCCGTGATCCTGATGATGGGGGCCCACTTGGTGCGGGACGGAGTGCAGAGATACCTGATCGACATGATGGAGGAGGGGTATATCTCGGCGCTTTCCATGAACGGCGCGGGCGTCGTTCACGATTATGAGTTCTCCCTGATTGGAAAAACCACCGAGTGCGTCTCACGCTATATTAAGGAAGGCTACTTTGGATTGTGGGAAGAGACCGGGAAGATCAACGATATCCTCCATGAGGGGGTCAAAGCGCATAGAGGATTTGGTGAAGCGGTTGGAAAGGCGATATGGGAGGGTGCGTTTCCTCAAAAGAATACGAGCCTTCTCGCCTCCGGATACCGGTTGAAAATTCCGGTAACGGTCCATGTGGGAATCGGATGCGATATTATCCATGAATTTCCCAATTGTGACGGGGCCGTGACCGGCCAGACGAGCTACACCGATTTTTTAAGGCTCGCCCATGTGATGACCTCCCTTGAAAACGGGGTGGTGATGAACTTCGGAAGCGCGGTCATGGCCCCGGAAGTATATCTCAAAGCTCTTTCCATGGTGAGAAACCTGGCCCGGCAACAGGGAAAAACCATCAAACGCTTCACGACCCTGGTGTGTGATATAGTGGATCTGCCGAAAAATTACCGGCTGGAACCGGAAAAGAGCAGTCCGTTTTACTATTTCAGGCCCTTTAAAACCATGTTGGTCCGGACCGTGGCGGACGGTGGAGAAAGCTTTTACGTGAAGGGCCGACACCGGGACACGATCCCGATGCTCTGGTCTGCGTTAAAGGCGAGGTAGTTTGATCTATTTTTTTTCCCTTCCGGGGGAGCAGATTTTAGAAATCTGGACAAATGGGTTTTGAGTGGGGTGTCACCCTCACGCTTCATGTTTAAAAAAACCTATTTGTCAAACTTTTTAAAAGTTTGGCCCCCGGCAGGGCCGCAGGATGCAAGAATATTTCTCGATCTCAAAATAAAGGAGAGAAGGAGGTAAATGAACTGGACAGCAAATATCGATCGGCTTTATACAGGATTGAAATCCCTCGATGTGACGGATAAAGTGGGCCGGCATATTCAAATCGACGAGGCGTTCCTTCGTTGGCGGGATCGGACCCTAGCGATCCGGCGAAACCGGAAAACCGTTTACTTGATCGGAAATGGCGCAAGCGCCTCCATGGCGAGCCACATGGCGGCGGACCTGGCCAAAAACGCCCATGTGCATACAGAGGTCTTTTCCGATCTTTCATTAATTACAGCCGTTGCGAACGATCTCTGTTATGAGGAGGTCTTTTCCGAACCCTTGAGACGGCGGATGAAGCCGGGAGATATGCTGGTCGCCATCAGCAGTTCGGGAAACTCACCGAATATCCTTCGGGCTGCGGATACGGCCATTGCGTTGGAGGGTCAGGTCGCGACCCTCTCCGCCATGAAACTGGACAATCGGCTGCGCTCCAAGGGTGACTTGAATTTTTATGTGCCCGCCGAGACTTACGGAATGGCCGAAAGTGGTCATGCGGCTATCCTCCACTACTGGATGGATCTGGTTTCAAATGTTTCAAACCAAGAGTAAACAGGAATAGACCATGGATCAATACCGCATCGACAGCCACAAACTCATGTATCATGTGCCACGGGTTCACGAGTGGTTACAGGGTAAGAACATTTATCCCATTTATATGGAAATCAGCCCCACAGGGGCCTGTAACCACCGGTGCGTGTTCTGCGCAAAGGATTTCATGGGGTATGAAAAAAAATCCCTGGATATCGCCATGATGAAAGAGCGCCTGAAGGAGATGGCCGCGCTTGGTGTAAGAAGCATCATGTTTGCGGGAGAGGGCGAGCCTCTTCTTCATGAGCATTTTGCAGAGATGGTGAAATACACCAAAGCGTGCGGAATGGACGTGGCCATTACAACCAATGGGGTATTGTTAGGTGACGCACTATCTTCAAAAATTCTCGATCAAGTGGAGTGGATAAAGGTGAGCATCAATGCGGGTACGAAGGAGACCTACGCAAAAATCCACAGGGCTCCCAAGAAAGATTTTGACCAAGTGATAGAGAATATCGCAAAAGCAGCCAGAAGGAATGAAAATCATCATGGCCGCTGTGTCATCGGCATGCAGATGCTTCTGCTGCCGGAAAACAGGCATGAGGCGGCGACACTCGCAAAAATCGCAAGGGAGGCAGGGGCCAAGTATCTGGTAATCAAACCCTATTCCCAGCATCATGCAAGCGAGACAAAAATCTATGAGGAGATTTCATATGAAGATTCTATGGAACTCGCTGATTTACTTGAAACATTTAACAGTGATCGCTTCAGGGTTGTTTTCCGAGCCAATGCCATGAGGCATTGGGACAAGGGCGAATTGGGCTTTCCCCATTGCCTGGCCCTTCCCTTCTGGTCCTATGTGGATTCATCGGGGAACCTTTGGGGATGCAGCGCCTATCTGAAGGATGACCGGTTGTTATATGGGAATCTCTATGACCAGAACTTCAAAGAGATCTGGGAAGGCGAAAAACGAAAAAAAGCGGTGTCGGATGTGGAAACCAAACCCATTGTCGACCAGTGCCGGGTGAATTGCAGAATGGGCGAGATCAACCGATATCTTTGGGCGCTCAAGGTTCCGCCGCCCCATGTGAATTTTATTTAGTCATGACAGGGGGGCGATTTGATTATCGGCATTGATCTTGATAACACCATCATCCAATATGACACTCTGATTTATCACCTTGCCCGTGAAAAAGATCTGATTCCCGAAGGATTTAAAAAAAATAAAAAAGAGATCCGGGATTATATTCGACGAACCCTTCCGGAAGGTGAGATTGAGTAGCAGATCATTCAAGGGGCCATATATGGCGGCCTGATCCACCGGGCCGAGCCTTTTGATGGGGTAAGGGATTTTTTAAAGGGGTGCTTAAGGGAGCGTTGCAAGGTGTTTATCATCAGTCATAAGACCCGATATGCAAACTACGATAAGACTCAAACCGATTTGAGAGAGGCCGCTCTGAACTGGATCGGCGAAAAATTAGACTTCTCAAAATCCGGCGGCCTGATTGCGATGAATGCCGTCCGGTTCGGATCCACCCGGCAAGAAAAGGTGAACGAGATTATCCATTTAAAATGCGATTGGTTTATCGATGATCTTTTGGAAACGTTTCTGGAACCCGGGTTTCCTTTGGAAACAAGAAAAATTTTATTTGGATCGGATTTGGAAACGCCTCCCGGAGATATAAAAGTATGCGCTACCTGGGATGAAATAGGAAGGAGTATCTTTTCCAAATGATCGATGGGGAATCCCTTTTTTTTAATCATTACCTGACTGACATAATGTCGGAGAAGGTTTTGTCCATCGCTCCCCTGTCCGGTGGGAAAAATAGCCGGGTGTACCATGTTGTCTGCTATAATTTCAGGGAATTTGCGGTGAAATTATATTTTCGAGACAAAACAGATGGGAGGGATCGCCTGAGAACCGAATGGCGAGCCTCTCACTTCATGATCCAACATGGTTTCGGCAATATTCCAAAGCCGGTAGCCATGGATGAAGATAAGGGCGTGGCCGTTTACGAATTTATCCAGGGATCTAAGCTTTATCCGGCTGAGATTGAAATGAAATCGATCGATGCGCTTGTCTCGTTTCTGGAAAAACTGGAGAACCTAAAAAATGATCCGGAAGCCGACGCCCTTGCTCCTGCATCCGAGGCCTGCTTTTCAATTGATGACATGCTTGAAAATGTATCGTCTCGTATGAATAGATTGGTGAAAGTAAAAAAATATCCTGGGGCGGAAAAGGAGTTGTCCTTATTTCTGAACACCTTGATAGCCCCGTTTTTTCAAGAGGTAGAAGCGTGGTGTTATAAAAAATCGGAAGAGTTCCATTTGAATCTGAGTCGGAAGATTGAAAAAAAGGACCAGACATTAAGCCCATCAGACTTCGGGTTTCACAATGCGATCCTCTCGAAAAAAGGAGGTCTCTATTTTATGGATTTCGAATACTTTGGCTGGGATGACCCTTCCAAAATGATTGTTGATTTTCTTTTGCACCCGGCAATGGAAATCAGAACAGAGCTGAAACACTATTTTCTTGAAAAAATGCTCGAAAAATTCGCGCACATTCAGGGTCTGAAGCAGAGAATAAAAATAGTTTTCCCCTTGTTCGGCATCAAGTGGTGCCTGATTCTTTTAAATGAATTCATCCCGTCTGAAAACAAACGAAGAGAGTTCGCCGCAGGTGATCACCGGCGGGAAGATCCAGTTTTCACGGGTCAATTGAATAAATCGATTCAGATGTATGGCTATGTGAAAGAGACCTATAAGGAGTTTTGTCATGGATAATCGTTCTCATACTCCTCTCGACGGACGCTCGAAGGAGTTACGAAAAAAAGTGGTTGCCATTCTTGAAGCGGCCAGAAGAGGGCATGTGGGGTCAACCTTCTCTCTGATTGAAATTTTCAGGGTCCTCTATGATTCTGTTTTAAGATTCGATGCTGAAAATCCGAAATGGGAGGGCCGGGACAGATGTATTTTAAGCAAAGGACACGGATGCCTCGCTCAATATGTGATGTTGGCCGAGAAAGGCTTTTTCCCTGAGGAGGAGCTCTACCGGTTTTGCCAGACGGGGGGCATTTTGGGAGGCCATCCCGAGTATCATAAGGTTCCGGGAATTGAGGCTTCCACGGGAAGCCTGGGCCATGGGTTGTCTATCGGTATTGGATTCGCCTTGAGAGCGAGAATCGATCACCTGGATTATAAGACCTATGTCGTCATCGGCGATGGCGAATCAAATGAGGGTTCCATCTGGGAGGCGGCCATGTGCGCTGGAAAGTATCGCCTTTCGAACCTGACCGTGATGATTGATTACAACAAGCACCAGTCCTACGATTCCACCTTTAATGTCATGGACCTGGAGCCTTACGCCGATAAATGGAAGAGTTTTGGGTTTGAGGTAAGAGAGGTCGACGGCCATGATGTGAAAAAATTGGAAGGCGTATTATCGGAAGTTCCTTTCAATCGGGACAAACCACTCGTTATCATCTGTCATACAATAAAGGGCAAAGGCATATCCTTTGCCGAGAACAATCTGGACTGGCATCATAAGAATAATCTGTCCGATGGTGAAATCACATCACTTTACCAGGAACTTGCGAGGGAATGAATGAGAAAAGCCTGTTTAAATGCGGTTTATGAATTGGCGAAAACAGATGAAAGAATCCTTTTCATCGGGTCGGACCTGGGATTTGGCGTTTTAGACGAATTCAAAAAGGAAATGCCCGATCGTTTTTTCATGGAAGGAATCGCCGAAGCAAATGTGATCGGCATGGCCGCGGGGCTTGCCATGGAAGGGAAAATTCCATACCTCAATACGATCGCGCCTTTTTTTACGAGAAGGGGTTTTGAACAGATTCTCTTGGATTTGTGCCTTCATCATGTGAATGTCCGGTTTATCGGAAATGGCGGCGGGCTTGTATACGCGCCTCTTGGGCCCACTCATCTGGCGTTTGAAGATATGGCCGTCATGAGAGCCATCCCCAACATGACGATCGTGGCGCCGGCGGACGCGGATGAAATGAGACGATTGATGCCCCAGACAATCGATTACAGCGGCCCCATTTATATCCGATTGGCAAAAGGGTTTGATCCGATCGTCACCTCCGGCAATAACCCGTTTCAGATCGGAAAGGCCATTTCTATGAGAAAGGGGGATGACGCCCTGATCCTCACAACCGGAATCACCCTGAAGCTCGCCCTTGAGGCGGCGAAAATTCTATCAGGAAGCGGAATTGAAGCCGCCATTATTCACTTGCACACGGTAAAGCCTCTGGATAGGGATGCAATTTTGGATCAGGCGAACCGGACACGGGTCATCGTCACCATTGAAGAGCACTCCATCATTGGCGGTCTGGGCGGGGCTGTGGCCGAGCTTGTGGCCGAAACGGATTTTAAAACCCCGAAACGGTTCCGCCGGATTGGCATCCCGGACGTTTTCCCGGACGATTATGGCTCCCAGGCTTCCCTCATGGCGCGGTATGGGATTACCACGGACCATCTTGTTACAACCGTCAGAAGTTTATTAAAAGAAGCGTAAAAAAGGATCATGATGGGAAATCTTCTCCATATTGTCACGCCCCTCCACACACGTACCCCCAGAAACTATATTGACCGGATGATGGATGACAAGGTCTCTTGCATGAAGGTCGCCCGCGAATACGGGAAAGCTTTCTGGGATGGGGATAGACGCTATGGCTATGGCGGGTATCGGTATGACGGGAGATGGGAGAGTGTGGCGAAAAAGCTTATCGAGAACTACCAACTTCCCAACGACGCGAAAATTCTCGATGTGGGGTGCGGCAAAGGATTTCTTCTCCATGAGCTGAAAAAATTGCTGCCGGCATCGGAAGTGAAAGGGTTTGACATATCCGCCCATGCCATTGAAAGCGCCAAGGAGGAAATCAAATCGGATCTCTTTTACCATGGGGCGGAGAGCCCCTATCCTTTCAAGGACAAAACGTTTGATCTGGTCATCTCTCTCACCACCCTGCATAATCTTTTTATCTTCGACCTTGAGCGAGCTTTGTCGGAAATCGAACGGGTGGGGAAAAAGGGGTTTATCGTGGTCGAGTCTTATCGAAATGAGACCGAACTTTTTAATTTGCAGTGCTGGGCTTTAACTTGCAACGCCTTTTACTCTGACCGGGAGTGGATTTGGCTCTTTGAGCACTTCGGATATTCCGGCGATTATGAATTCATCTACTTTGAGTGAAAAAACATGGGACTTCTCTATACCAATTTAAAAATATTCCATCATCAGAAAAAGCTCGATTCCCTGCCCGAGTCTGTGGACACCATCCTGCCGCCCGTGCATATCCGGATCAAGCCGACCAATCTCTGCAACCACAACTGCCTTTACTGCGCCTACCGGTCAGACCATCTCCAGCTCGGAAAAGATATGAACACTCGGGATTTCATCCCACGGGAAAAGATGCGTGAGATTGTCAGGGATATTGTCAATATGGGCGTTAAAGCGGTCACCTTCAGCGGCGGCGGCGATCCTTTCTGCTATCCCTATCTGGCCGAAACAGCCACGTTCCTTGCGGAGAATCAAATTGCATTCGCTTCCCTCACCAATGGGTCCCGATTAACCGGAGAAGTGGCGGAGATCTTCGCCAAACGCGGTGCGTGGGTCCGGATCTCCATGGACGGTTGGGATGACCAAAGCTATGGGGCCTACAGGGGAGTGAAAGAGGGAGAGTTTAGAAAGGTCATTGGCAATATCGAAGCGTTTAAGAAACAAAGCGGAAAGTGTTATCTAGGCGTGAGTATCATTGTTGATGAGAAGAATGCATCCCACCAATTTGATCTCATCAAGATCCTCTTTGATTCCGGTGTCAACAGCGTGAAGATCTCACCCTGCATTCTTTTTAACGATGGCCGGAAGAACAACCATTATCATGAGCCCTTTTTCAACAGTGTCAAAGAGCAGATGGCGAAGGCCAAGGAAGCCTTTAAAAGCGATTTCTTCGAGATCTACGACGCCTATCATCTCCTGGACGAGAAGTTTGAAAAAGAGTACTCCTGGTGCCCCTATCTTCAGATTCTTCCGGTGATCGGCGCAGACCTGAATATCTATTCGTGCCAGGATAAGGCCTATAATCTGGAGGAAGGGCTGATCGGTTCCATCAAGAATAGCGGATTTAAAGAGTTTTGGCTGAACGACAAGTCCAAATTTTTTCGCATCAACCCCAAAAAAGAGTGCCGCCATCACTGCGTGGCCAATCAGAAGAACCGGCTGGTGCTTGAGTATTTGAATGTGGATAAAGGGCACAGCATGTTTGTGTGAGAAGAGGGATTCGATAAACCTATAAAAAGCACGGTTGATGAGCATGGATTTATACAATGAATTTGTTCAAGATTTTTTAAAGATGTCTGGAAATTTTCCCCAGGCGATCATGGCATGGTTTGTTCAAAAAGAGGTGGAGCCCGATCAGCTTGGCAAGGAATTGGTTACAATGGCCAACACTCTTTTTCGCGGGGAGCGGTTTGTCGAAGCCTACTGGGTGTTTAAGGCATGTAAAACAGGTTTTCCTGAAAAGCCAAGCATCGATCTGATCGATCAACTCATGGCTTCCGCCAAAGAGCGGTGCATTGCAAAAGCCTTCCAATGGCTCGAATCCGAGGTGATATGCCCGCCCCAGGAAAAACCGTTTCTTCAAAAGCAGCTATTCATGAATATCAGTGAAATAGTTGAAAAAAATCCTGCCCTTGGGGCGCAGCTTTTTAACTCGCCCCTGGATCGTAGACTTGAAATAGAACTTCTTCCCGATCAGCATCTTTCAGACAACAGACGATTTTTAATCATCGATCTTGACAGCCTTCCACCCCGGCGGTTCGATTACCAGTCCATCGATTCGGTGGAGTACGGCAAGGTGGAAAACGGGGTCTGCTTTTACGGCCTGGGGGGAGGGGCGCAGGTCCTCTCCATGTTCGCCATCACCCAGATCGCCTATCCTTATCCCCAAATCGGCCTATATATCCTGGAATGGTCATGGTCTATTTTCAAGGCGAACATGGCTATCAACACCTGGAATGGCTTGTTCGATTCCGAAAGGCTCTTCTGGTACGTGGGAAAAGAAGGATATGAAGCTTTTTTCTCTTATTTAAGAAATGAAAAACAATTCCTGCCTTCATTTGGATTGCATATTGATCTGGAAATGTCAGCAGATGCGCCTGCCAAGGTCAACGCTATCGTTAAAGAAAAGGAGCAGGAATATTTTGCTTTAATGAAGCAGGTGGAAAATTTCTATCAGAACCGATCAGCGGATGAATGGCGAGAGATATTTAAACGGAAAAAGCCTCTTCGGGTATTGGGGCTCACCAGTATCTTTACGGTTTACCTTCAGTATTGCATGCGGGACTGGCTCGAAGGTTTCAGGTCGCTCGGATGTGAAACGATGTTGCTGATCGAAAAAAAGTCTAATGTACGGTTGACCAATCTCTATTCGTTAGACATGATCAACCGTTTTGAGCCGGATCTCATTTTGGGAATTTGTTATAACCGATCCAATTTTTCCTTTCAGATTCCTCAAAATATTCCATTTATTAACTGGCAGCAAGACAAATTAAAGCATTGCAGAACTCCTGAAACGATTAATAGCATAAAAGAAACTGATTGTATTGTCACGACCTACGCCTACACTCTTTCCTGGATGCTGGATGAAGGGTATCCAAAAGAAAAAATATATAATTCCAATTATTACCCCACAAATACGAATATTTACAAACCAGTACGATTATCTTTCGGTGAATTGGAGAAATATCGGTGTGATGTTTCATTTGTTTCGAATTGTTCCCAAACCGCTGAGGAGTCATTTAAAAAATTGTGTGAAGAGTACCAACATTTGGGAAACAGGCATTTGAGATTTTTATCTCTCTTTTACGAAATGATTGAAGAAAAATTCATTTCATGGAAATCCTACCCAACCAACACAGACGAATATGAAATTCTATTTAAAGCGTTTTGCGAAAAAGAAGGAATAGAAGATTTACCGGAGAAATTGATTGAGGAAATCTCCTATAAATTTCATTTTATCGGAGACAGATTTTTACGCCACATGCCCCTTGAAACACTATCAAAAAATGGCGTGAATTTAGCGTTATATGGTCATGGCTGGGAAACGAATCCAAGACTTGGCCGATTCGCCCGCGGGATCGCAAGAAACGGAACAGAATTGAATCTCATCAACAATGCTTCCAAAATTGTCTATCACGCGATATCGACATCGACGTTTCATCCCAGATTCATTGACGCAGCCGCTTCTGGATCATTTATTCTGGTGAAGCACCTCGAAAGCGATTTTGATCCGGTGGCAAGGTTATTTGAGAATGGCGCAGAGTTCCTCTATTTTGACGGGCCTTTGGACATTACTGATAAAGTGACCTACTATTTAAACCATGAGGATGAACGGTCGAAAATTGCAGCAAACATCTGCCAAAAAGTGCAATCGTATAGTTACAGCCGTTTCGCAAAAAGTATCGTAGAAATGATTGCAACCGATCCCCTAAACATCAAAACGGTATAGTATATGAAACCAATGGTGTTGATTGTTGGAAGAGAGAGCCTGATCGGCGAAAGCTTAATCTCTTTCTGTAAAAAGAGTGAACACCCGTTTGTGGCAACGACTAGAAGAAATGGACAATTCAATGACACGACTATTTATCTTGACTTGACCGATGATCCTTGTCCGTGGCGTATTCCCGCAGCTGTTGAGTGTGCAGTTCTCTGTACGGGCGTGACGGGTCTTGCCGCTTGTGAAAACAATCAAGTTTTAAGCCATTCGGTCAACGTGGACGGAATGGTAAGGCTTATCGAACATCTTCAGAATCGAGGGATAAAAATCATATATTTATCAACAAGTCAGGTGTTTGATGGCAATAACTCCTGCGTGGCCACGGATCGCCCCCAAAATCCAACTTCTGTTTACGGCCTCCAAAAAACAATGGTAGAAAAATACTTAATGGCGGAAGAGAAAAACGCAGTGATTGTGAGAATGACAAAAGTATTGCATCCGGGAACGGGTCGTGTGGGCGAATGGATCAAAGCGTTACAACAAAACAAAACGATTACGCCATTTCTCAATATGGTCCTATCACCGATTCATATGGATCAAGTGGTGAATACGTTGATCAAATTGATTGAGGGCGAATATTCCGGCATTTTCCACCTGTCTGGAGAAAAGGATATTTCTTATGCAGATATGGGATATTATCTTGTAAGCCGGCTGGGTCTTTCTCCTGAAATGGTATCCACTATTTCTGCAGATCCATCTCTTCTGGCCAAAGGCGCATTGCCAAAGCACACTACCCTCGATACAACCCGAACCCGTCATGAATTGAAAATAGAAGCAAGAAGCATATGGCACGTTATCGACCAGGTATTTCAAGAAACTCTCCATCTATAAGGAAAACGCATGGTTCGTAATCATTGTCCTGTATGTCGTGGAAGGAGAATCGAAGAGATCTATCATTTCGGTGATCTTCCCTTAACAACACAATACGTGTCCGCACCGGTAAAAACCTATGAATCGTTTCCTTTAAGCATAACCGGCTGTAGTGATTGTCATTTTGTCTTTATCTCAAATCCTGTTGATCCTATTCGATTATATTCCGATAATTACAATCTGACCTCTTCCTATCCAGCTTCGCACCTCGATGATCTTACGGAAAGACTGATAGAAAAAGTTCCTTCCTATGAATCGTTTATTTTTGAAATCGCCGCGAATGATGGCGCATTTCTCCATCGATTTTTAAAGAATGGTTATGAGAATGTATTAGGAATAGAACCGTCTGCGAATTGTGTCGCCACCGCGCGGGAAAAAGGCGTAAGGGTCATAAATGATTATTTCAATTTCAATTCCGCCTCAGCTCTCTTTCACACATATGGCAAAGCGGATCTGGTTATTATCCGCCACGCAATAGAACACATTGCGGACATTGAGGGGTTGCTTGAAGGAATCGCCACGATTTGCTCTGACAATGGCTCTATTTATGTTGAGTTTCCCGATACAGATCTTGCGTTCACTTATGGCAAATACATGTATTTTTTCGAACAACATGTCAACTACTTCACCACGGCCACTTGTCAACACTTATTCAATCGCTTTGGTTTTCAACTGGACAGGGAGTATCGCTTTTCTTATGGCGGAGGATCCAAAGGCCTTTTATTTAGTCCTATTTCTGGAGTTCCCTTGAAGACGCCTTCTCCGGATTTTTTCACCAATTCAAGCATGGATATGCTCCGGCTTCATCTGAAGCAGTCAACTCAAAAGATCTCTCGTTTCATCGACAGCAAACCTGGGGCGAGATTTTCGTTATATGGGCCAGGTTTCGTGGGCATTTCTCTTATTAATAATATTGATATAGCCAAACATCTCTGCTGTGTTTTTGACGATAGCCCAACAAAAATCGGCTTATTCCTCCCCGGATCCAATTTGGAGATTAAAAGCGGAATGCGTCTTGCGGAAGAAAGGCCGGACTATTGTTTGATTGCGCCCCTGAATGAAAAGAAATTTGAAACAGGAATTATTAATAATAACAAAGAGTATTTGAATAATGGAGGCCATTTTATTGAATTTTTCCCCCAAGGAAAAGAGACTGACTTTTTTCACATTATTAACAGGGACAATCAACAATCATAATTGGGAGTTTATTGATGGAAACAATTAAACAACATTCGAATCGGCCAAACCTTGTCTTAGTAAATCCCAATGCGTTGTGGATGGAAAAGCGTCCCTGGGTTCAAATTCCATTGGTGGTTGGGTATTTAACGGATATATTAAAAAAAAATGGCATTGATTTTAACTATATCGATGC
>JAGVHJ010000556.1 GCA_020056645.1 Desulfobacterales bacterium | reverse complement strand
GAGGTCGGCACCACCAACCGGACCCACCTGAAAGATTATGAAAACGCCATTACAAATGAAACGGCGCTTCTCATGAAGGTGCATACCAGCAACTACGCTATTATCGGATTCACCAAAAGCGTATCGCTTCAAGAGCTGGTCCAGCTGGGCAATGAAAAAGCGATTCCTGTCATGGAGGATCTGGGAAGCGGCACTTTTGTCGACCTTTCCCGCTATGGCCTCGCCAAGGAAAGAACCGTACAGGAGTCCGTGGCCGCTGGAGCCCACCTGGTCACCTTCAGCGGAGACAAGCTGCTCGGAGGCCCACAGGCTGGAATTATCTGCGGAAAAAAAGAGCTGATAGAGACCATCCGGATGAATCCACTCACCCGGGCCCTGAGAATCGATAAACTGACCCTGACCGCCCTTGAGCACACCCTGCGCCTTTACCTGGACCCGGAACGCGCGGTTAACGCCATTCCAACCCTCCATCTATTGACCCTTCCCTATCACACGATTTCAGCAAAGGCAGATACCCTCATCGCCTTGATCGACGCCTTGAGCCATCCCCGTGTTCATGCCACAGGCATTGATCTTTTTTCAAAAGCAGGCGGCGGATCACTACCCGAGTTGAACCTCCCCACCCGATGCGTGGCCCTATCCATCCAAGGAATCTCTCCGAACCGGATCGAGAGCCTGATGAGAAAAAATCCGATTCCCGTTATCGGCCGTATCGAAAACGATCTTTTTCTCATGGACATGAGGAGCGTCATGGAAGATGAATTGGATAGGATCCGGGATGCGGTTCAACAGATCCTTTTCCATGAGAAAACCAGCCTCCCCGGAATAAATTCCCTTGCTTTTCATGAAATGAATGATTAGGTTTACCCCCGATATATAATATGACCTTGATTTCAAGGAATTAATTATTTGTTCAGGAGAGTGTGAACATGCCTATTTTCGAATATCATTGCGATCCGTGCAATCTGAATTTTGAGTGTCTGGTCATTGGAAAGGAAAAACCGGTCTGCCCCACCTGCAAGGGCGACTCGGTCCATAAACTCATGTCCGTCTGCGGGTTTGTCAGCAAGGGCGCAGGAGGCGGAGGCACGGTCAAATCCTCCGCGTCAACCTCTTCGTGCGGAAGCTGTTCAAAAACCAGTTGCGGCACCTGTGGCAGTGTATGATGACTCCGGAAAAAATTAGAATAGGGACCAGGGGAAGCAAGCTCGCTCTTTTCCAGGCGAACTGGGTGAAATCCGAATTGATACGGCTCTTTCCCGGTCTTGCCGTGGATATTGAAATCATCAAAACCAGGGGGGATAAGATTCTGGATGTTCCCTTGGCGAAAGTGGGGGGTAAAGGGCTTTTTGTCAAGGAAATCGAAGAGGCCCTCCTTGACCGGTCCATCGATATCGCTGTCCACAGCATGAAAGACATGCCCTCGGAGCTGCCGGAAGGCCTTTTCATCGGTGCTGTGCCAAAAAGAGAAATTCCCAATGACGTCCTCATCTCGAATGAAAGCACGCCTCTTGTAAAATTTCAGCAAGGCGCGACCATCGGCACCAGCAGCTTGAGGCGGGCCTCCCAGATTTTAGCCATCCGTCCTGACTTCCAGATTGTTCCCTTGAGGGGTAACGTGGATACCAGAATCGGCAAATTGAAAAATGGAGAGATGGATGGAATTATTTTAGCGGCAGCCGGGGTGAAACGGTTGAATCTGGAACACCATGTGACGGAAGTGATCGATACGAATACGATTCTGCCGGCGGTGGGTCAGGGCGCTCTCTGCATTGAAGCCAGAAGAAGCGACGATTCTCTGATCGCGATCCTGAAGGGCCTGGATGACCCCCAAACCCACCTGGCGGTTTCAGGGGAGCGGGCCTTTTTAAAGAGGCTCGAAGGGGGGTGTCAGGTCCCCATCGCCGCCTATGGAACACTTGTAAATGACGGCCTGATTCTAACAGGCCTGGTCGCGGATCTGGATGGTTCGAAGGTATTGAAAGAGACGATGCAAGGGAAAAAAAATGATTTCCTGAAGCTTGGCATTGAACTAGCGGAACGGCTTCTTGCAAAAGGAGCGGCCCCGATTTTGGAGAGACTGAAACACGATGAAACCCTCCGGCAATAAGGGAAAAGTTTATTTAATCGGCGCAGGTCCCGGTGATCCGGGACTGATTACGCTCAAGGGGAAAGAGTGCATTGAGCATGCGGATACCATTATCTACGACTACCTGGCCGCCCCTGCGTTGCTGAGCCACGCCTCTCCTGGGGCCGAAACGATCTATGTGGGAAAAAAAGGAGGGGATCACACCCTTTCCCAGGAAGGCATCAACGCCCTGATCGTTGAAAAAGCCTCCCAGGGAAAAACCGTCGCCAGACTGAAAGGGGGAGACCCCTTTATTTTCGGAAGAGGGGGCGAGGAGGTCCAGGAGCTGATAGAAGCAGGCATCCCTTATGAAATCGTTCCCGGAGTTACATCGGCCATCGCCGCGCCTGCCTATGCCGGCATTCCCCTGACCCACCGCCACTTCACCTCATCGGTATCGATCATTACCGGCCATGAAGATCCTTTAAAACAAGAGTCGAATATCGATTGGCCCCTGATTTCCAAAAGCACCAGCACCCTGGTTTTTTTGATGGGTGTAAAAAACCTACCCCGGATCTCAGAGCAATTGATCCGGCACGGGAAAGCCAAAGAGACGCCGGTCGCCATCATCCAATGGGGAACCACCTCCAAACAAAAAAGCGTTCAAGGGACCCTGGAGACCATCGTAAAAATTGCGGAAGAGGGGAAAATAAAATCGCCATCGGTCATTGTTGTAGGCGAGGTGGTCTCCTTGAAAGACAAAATGAAATGGTTTGAAAACCGGCCCTTGTTTGGAAAGCGGATCGTCGTGACCCGGGCAAGGGAACAGGCCAGCGACCTTTTGGTCCGCTTGAACCAACTCGGGGCCGAATGCATCGAATGCCCGACCATCAAGGTCGTTCCCCCGGAAGAGCCCCATTTGATAAAGCATGCGATCGAACAAATCGACAGCTACTCCTGGATCATTTTCACCAGTGTCAATGGCGTCAAATTTTTCTTCAACGCTCTTTTTGAGCTGAATCTCGACGTCCGCGTCTTAGGTCACCTGAAAACCGCCTCCATCGGACCTGCAACCGCCGCTGCTTTGTTGAATTTTGGAATTAAGAGCGATATTATTCCAGAAAGTTATCAGGCGGAGTCCATTATCGACGCCTTCAGACACCATAAAATGGACGGTGTGAAGGTGCTTCTTCCCAGGGCGGCGGACGCGCGGATGATTCTCCCGGTTGAATTGAGAAAAATGGGGGCTGAAGTAGAGGAAGTTAAAACCTATCGGACCGAAATCGTACAGAACTCCGCGGAGACACTTTTAAAAAGTCTGGAAGAACAAACCGTTGACCTTATAACATTCACCAGCTCCTCCACCGTGACCAATTTTAAAAACCTGATCCCGGAAAAGCGGTTTCTTGATCTGATGCGGGGCGTCACCATCGCCTGCATTGGACCGGTTACCGCAGATACCGCACGGAATTCGGGATTGGATGTTCACATCGTATCCGACACCTTTACCATCCCCGGACTCTGTGAGGCGATAAAAAACTATTATACTTGATGGTCAAGTTTTTTTCCGCCTTGGATTTGAACAAAATTCCTAAAAACTTGAAGATCGAGTGTAAGTCTTAAGTTTATGGCTTTGATACCACGATAACGTTTGATCGTATCCGACGCTAACCTCTATTTTGCAATTATCTTCTCGGGTGAGAGCGCCTCAGACCGGCAGGGACTTTATATACCAGGGGAATCGCATGTAAAATAGGGCTTCGTGAATGATTTGCGTAATAGCCTGAATTAATTATAAATGCCTCCGGCTGCCAGCTTTTAAAAAGCTGGGCAAATAGGTTTTTAGAGGGTGTTTATAAAACCTTTTTTACCATGTTTGGCAACCTTTTCAAAAGGTTGGCTCCCGGCAGGGCCGTCAAGGCGAATCCTACATGCGATTCCCCTGCTTTATATACTCTCTGGTATGGGAGATCCCCTCGTCATAAGAAATGGCCGGCTGAAAAGAGAGCTCCTGCCGGGCGCGCTCATTGGGAATTCGGTTGTCCGATCCCACAAGATTCAGGGCCTCTTGAGTAATGGGCGGTCTTGTTTTGATGCGGAAAAGGGTCCAGATCGCCTCGCAGGCGTAAGCGCCCAATAGGGCCACTGGCCGGGGAACCGACCCCGGAGATTTGGCGCCGATGATGCGGGCGATGTCGGAAAAATAGCGCCGCCAGGTGACATCAAGGCCGTCTGAGGCGTTGTATGCTCTCCCATTCGCCTTTTCAAATGCGCCGGAAAGGAGGATGAGATCTGCCACGTTGTCCACATAAACAAGCCCCGCGTTCATTTCACCCCCGGAAATCAGGCCCGGCGAACCGCTTCGAAGCAGATTGACCACGTCATGGAGCCAGGGTCCCGATCCCGGACCATACACATTGGCCGGACGGATCACGGTGAGCGCCATGCCCCGCTGATGATGATACTCCCAGGCCAGTTTCTCCTGAGCCTGTTTGGTCCGGCTGTAAGGCCCGAAGGTTTTTCCGAATCCGGCCTCCTCATGGCAGCGCTCTTTGTAAATCCGATCTCCATAGACAACAATACTAGAAATCAGGACCACCCGCCCCTCGTTTTTCACTGCCTGATCAAAAACCAGACGGCTCCCTTCCACGGTGAACTCCCAGAATTTTTTCTCGTCCCCCCAGTCCGAGACCACGGCCGCCAGATGAATGATCGTGCCAGCTTTCATTCTCTCCTCTGAGAGGGGCCCGGAAGGAAGCTGGCGGAGGCCCGCACCCGATACGGCCATTTCAACGGCCTTGGGGTCTGAGATGGAGCCTCGGACGATCTCCACCCGGTCTTG
>JAGVHJ010000045.1 GCA_020056645.1 Desulfobacterales bacterium | reverse complement strand
ATCAGACGTTCCCGGCGAATCAGGATCGACTGATCGGAACGACCGAAGCCGGCTTCCTGAAGATGCTCAACGACAAAAAACAGTGCCATTTGGGACAAAAATGCGAACTCCTTTGAATTTACATAACAAACTCAAGATAATTTTCCCGGTTCACAAGCATAAAGGAAGCGTCAGGATAGGCGGTGGTCCACTCTTTGGGGGCTTTCCGCCGCTCCTTGCCCCATTTCATCTCGTAGCCATAGAGCCTGCCACCTCTTTCCTCCACAAAATCCAGTTCTTTCTGGGTGTAGGTTCGCCAGAAATAATTATTGGTTATTTCTCCCAGATATTCCTGCCGTTTCAAACGCTCCATGATCAGATAATTTTCCCAGAGCTCGCCGGTGTCGTTTCTCAGTTCGAGGCTGTTGAAATTGTTGATCAGCGCGTTACGGATGCCGTTATCAAGAAAATAATAGCGGCTGTTTTTGGTGATTTCATTTCGAAGATTGCGGCTGAATCCGGTCAGTTTCTGGAGCACAAAGGCTTTTTCAAGAAGATCAAGATACCGGTCCACCGTGTTTTTGCTCATCCCAAGACCCGTTGCAAGCTCGGTGTATGAAACCTCTTTGCCGATCTGGAAGGCGATGAGTTGAAGAAGCCTACTTAACTTCGATGCGTTGCGGACCCCTTCCAGTTCAAGAATGTCTTTGTACAGATAGGAAGAAATCAGCTCTTTGAGATACAGTTCGCGCATCCGGTTATCCTGTGTCAGAACGACTTCTGGGTAAGATCCGTAAACAAGTCGGCTTTCAAGATTCCCATCGGTTTGATGGCGCGTTTCAATCCGGGAGATCTCCATCTGGGCCAGAGGAAAAAGTTTCAGGGTGTGTTTACGTCCTGTCAACGGTTCTCCCATGCTGCGGGCCAGGTCAAAGGACGATGAACCAGTCGCGATCACCCGTATTCCCGGAATATGATCCACGATCAATTTCAGGTTTAAACCGATATGGGGGATTTTCTGGGCTTCATCCACCACCAGAAGCTTGGCGGCACCGATAAACGATGTGAGTTTTTCAATGGACTGACTGGATAAATATCCCTGAACATAGATATCCTCACCGCTTACCAGCAAATACGACCCCTCTTCACCTTTGAGAAATTCCTTGAGAAGCGTTGTCTTGCCTGTTCGTCTGGCCCCGTAAACCACAACCACCTTTTCAGGTTGGACGCTGTTCCGTAACTGGTCCAGTTGTTTTTGAATGATATACATAAAGATCTCCTGAAATATTAAATTCCGTCTTTAAACTGACCCTATTATACAAAATACGGTCAGTTTGACAATCCATATTGTAAGAAAAAGTCAGTATACGATTGATGCATTCGGAAGATTGTCATGCAAAATAACCGGCTCACTTCCCCCGCCCTCAGTTGCCATACAATTCGAACAATCCAAGATAAATTTTGAAAAAAATCATCCTGAAGCCGTTTCTATTATCAGATGGCCGTTATTAAATCACAAGGAGGTCTTCATGAATCAAACCCACCTGAAGCCTGTTTCAAAAACAAAGCCCGATTACAGGCTCATTCTCGCCAACCTCGAACGGCGGATCATGGACGGCGTGGATGAGGAAAAAACAAAAAAAATTCTTTCATCTGATGAGGTCTGGAAACGTCTTGATCAGGAGCTGATGATGAAATGGGCCTCCCTTTGTCAGATGGCCGGATGTGTTGATTCGGGAAAGATGGTGTATTCGGAAATGCACCGGTTGCACCCCGACTTTGCACCGGCATGGGAGCGCCACCTGGAAATGATGGACATTCTTGGGAAATCTGCTGATGTTATGAAACTTCTGGAGATGGCAAAACGGAGTGTGCCTTCAGAAGTACATGCTGCATGGACCCGACGTTTTTCCCACAACCGCCCTGTTTTCAATGAGCGGGACCTGGACAAAGCCGCGAAACCGTTTGAGGAGATGAGAACTCGTGAGCGCCTGGCCGATCGTTTTATGGATCTGTTCAGCGGAAGGCAGGACTGTTTTGCCCGGCAATGGGCAGATAAAGCAAGCGGCCGATCCGGTTACGTCCCTGTGCGTCAACCCATGCGTCATGCAGATCTCGAAGCCCATTTCAAAGGTTTTGAGACATGCGGGATCTATCTTCTTCACCAGGATGGCCGTGTGAAGCTGGGAGTGATTGATGCGGACCTCAAAGCATCGGTCAGGGAACCTTCGGTTCTCAGGAAAACCATGGCCGCCGTGAAAAAAGAAAGCATCTGGATGGCCTCCCGGATTATGGAAATCTCCACCGGGGCGGGGCTGCGGCCTTGTGTGGAGTTCAGTGGAGGCAAAGGGTACCATTTCTGGTATTTTTTTGAAGAAAGCGTCCCGGCAGGTCAGGCCAAAGCCGCCATTGCCCGGATTGCCGATCAGATGAAAAACGATCTGGAATTTTTTCAACTGGAAGTGTTTCCAAAGCAGGATCATTTGAGCGGCCAGGGTTTCGGCAATCTTGTGAAGCTGCCTTTGGGCATTCACCGGAAAACAGGGAAACGCTCCTATTTCTGCGAATGCCCGGATAGAGACGTGGATAATCAGCTTGCCTGGCTGATGAAAGT
>JAGVHJ010000066.1 GCA_020056645.1 Desulfobacterales bacterium | reverse complement strand
TTGTGGGCGAATTACTCGGAGAGAGCCATGTTGATCTCGTTTACGGTGGAAAACTGGAAGTCGTTCCTGGAACCGGCCACGCTGAACATGGTGGCCAGCCGGGAAAAGCAGCACCTGGACCGGGTGCCCCATATCCCGGAACACAAGCTGCGGCTTTTGCCCGTGACGGCGCTTTATGGCGGCAACGCTTCGGGCAAGACGAATCTGGTGGACGCGCTCACCTTCGCCCGCGAACTGGTTGTGGAAGGCACCCGGCCGGATGAACCGATCGCCGTCCAGCCATTTTTATTAGACCCAAAGGCGACCCAGCGGCCAAGCACGTTTACGTTTGAATTATTGATCGGGAATACCTGTTATCAGTTCGGATTCAGCGTCACCCGAACCGGCGTGGAACACGAATGGCTGACGGAGATAAAGAGGACAATTGAAAAACCTATTTATAAACGTGAAGGGCATATTTATAATTTAACCGTCAAAGGGAAAGACAAAAAACTGTGGAAAATGGTTAGTGAAGCCACCAGGGACAATCAGCTTTTTTTAACCACCGCCGTGGATTTTAATCTTGGTTTACCTAAAATATTTTTCGATTGGTTCCGCGATAGCCTGAGAATAATATCACCGTCAACTTCTTTTCGTGGTTTTACTAATTCAATTGAAACGAGCGCCACATTTATTAACTTGGTAAGCTCTTTTATTTCTGAAATTGATACTGGAATTATGAAACTTGAAACACAGGAAATAAAAGAAGACATGTCATATATACAAAAAGGCTATCCAGATGTTTTCAGTAAGTCTCATGAAGGAAAAAATATAGCAGTTATACTCGGTGAGGATAATTATGTTGTTCAAGAAAAAAATGGAAATTCATCCTATAAAAAAATCGTCAGTCAGCATATAGATATTGAAGGAAATGAAGTATCTTTTGATTTTTCCCAGGAGTCATCTGGAACTCGTAGATCCCTAACAATTATTCCCTCATTTGCCATATTATCAAGACAAAACTCGGAAAGATTACTAGTTATAGACGAACTGGATCGAAGCCTGCACACCTTGTTGACAAAGTACCTAATGGAAATGTTTCTAAACTCCGTAACTCATGAATCCCGTTCGCAATTGATCTTTACTACCCACGATGTGTTACTCATGGATCAGGACCTATTACGCCGGGACGAAATGTGGGTGACCGAGCGGGACCGCCAAGGCAGGTCCACTCTAATTTCCTTCAGCGATTACAAGGATATCCGGTACGACAAGGATATTCGAAAAAGCTATCTGCAGGGCCGCCTAGGCGGCATTCCAAGGATACTTCTTTCTCGAACGATACTCCCGCGAAAGACCAAGCCGGTCGATGGGGTTGAGTAATGGCCCGATTCAAACGGCGAATGGGGTTTCGGAACTATCGACGGATGTTCATCATCGCCACGGAAGGAAAGGAAACCGAACCTCAGTATTTCCAGATGTTCAAAACAAACCTCCAAACCCAATATCTGAACGAGGTGGCCAGAAGGGAAGTTCTCATTCGAATTCTCGAAACGAGGAAAGGTGATTCATCCCCCAAACAAGTGCTCGACCGAGCTATAGGATGGGTTAAAAAGAATCCTATAAAAGACGACGATGAGATATGGTTGGTCATAGATCACGACGGAAGGCCAGAATATCTTTTGGATGGTCTTCACACGAGTTGCTCGAATTGCGGGGTACATCTGGCCGTCAGCAACCCTCAATTTGAGTACTGGCTTCTCCTGCATTTCGAAGATGGAAAAAAGATAAAAAACAGGGATGACTGCATTAATCGTCTCAGGCAACATATGCCCAGCTACGATAAAGTCAACTTTAATGTTGACAAGTTGAAACCAGGTATCCGGGAAGCTATCCGTCGCGCCAAGGAAAAAGACGCCGATCAATGCTCCTGGCCCACATGCAACGGTACTACGGTCTATCGTCTGGTGGAAAAAATTCTGTAGCAGGATCGTTTATTTTTCTTTCACTTCTGACCCGACTTTTCTCCCCCATCCCCTTGAACCGCCCTGGTTTCCTCCGCTTCCTTTTGGTATTGTTCATACAAATAAAAAACGGCGGCCAGGTACCGGCGGGTTTCCATCGGCAGGCGGTTCTGGCCCACCCAGGACGGACCGGCGTTGTACCCGATCAGCACTTTGTCCAGGGAGCCGTAGGTGTCCCACAAAATCCGGATGAGCTTGACTCCGCCGTACACGTTGGACTGGGGATCGAAGGCATCGGTGACGCCCAGATCGTCGGCGGTTTCGGGCATAAGCTGCATCAAGCCCATGGCTCCGGCCGGGGAGACCGCCTGGGAATTGAACCCGGATTCGGTATGGATCACGGCTTTGATGAGGGCCGGGTCCACGCCCCAACGCTCGGACGCTTCGGCGATGATCGCTTCCAGGCCCACGGGCCGGGGCCGTTCTTCCGGGATTTCCACCCATTCCGAAATGCGCTTGACTCCGGGCGGCGGCGGCCCGAAATACCAGGCGTGAAGACGGTCGATATCCCGGCGGAAGGCTTTGATCGTGGCCAGATGGATGTCTTCCAGCAACGGCTGAGCCAGCACCAGAAGGACGGCGGCGAGAACAATCAGGCCGGTCTTTACGGCCAAGCGGGTCAGAACCCGGACCAAACGGTCGAAAAACCGGGCTCCCCGCCGCCTGGGGTGTTCCGGAAGAGGGTCCGGGCCCAGTTCCTTGAAATGGCGGATATCGTGGCCGG
>JAGVHJ010000540.1 GCA_020056645.1 Desulfobacterales bacterium | reverse complement strand
CGGATATCGATTTTTAAACCACCACTTGTAAAATTTTCCAAGGTTGACTCCCTTTCTTTTGGACGGTTCATAGGTGTGGACAATTAAAACTTCTTTGTCGCCGTTACCGTGAGCACATTTGTTTTGTCGTCAAAGTTGTATTCAAGAATGAATTCCCCTTCAAAGGCGATGCGATACAAGCCCAGCTGGCTCTGATTCAGCTCCGGTTTCTCAAGGAGCGTATTCAGCCGTTTGATATAGAGTTCCTGGGGTTTGTCAGCCGATTTGATCTCGGAAATGTGGGCTTTGACATTTTCAAAATCGGTTTTATTGATCACCCCGTTGGCCACTTTGATCTGGGCCTGATTGTCACTCAGAGCAAAAGAGAATTCGATGCCTTTTTTATTATCGATTGAGCATCCGTATTTGACAGCGTTTTCAACAAGTTCCGAGGAGGTCATTTTACAAGCATACGCGAGTTCCTCGCTTTGCGATTCGACCAGAGCAGCCACCTTGTCCCGTATGAGCTTGACAATGCTCCAGGTCAAATCGATGTTGTAGTTAAAGGTAATGTTATCGCCCATGCATCCCCCTACAGATATGTTAGATAATAGTTCAGGCGTTTCTGATCCTCTTCGGTGATATTATCGAATGAAACGCCAATATCGTATTGATTGTCAAGTGTTATTTCAACCCTTACCACAAACGCGTCCAGATTGAATAATTCAAACGAGTTAGGACTTAAAAATGCAATATTGATGGCTTTCCCGATTTCGATGGGTTTATGGTATCGGAACAGCACGCCAGATGCGCTGATATCACCTGTTTTCCCCACTTCAAACCGGATGGAAGGAGTCCGATTTTCTATAATATCAATTTTCACATTGATATTTTCCTTGACCCGCTTGTATTGTCTCATGTCAGTGTTTTTCGGCATGTCGTTTTCCCGCCCGTCCTCCTGATGTGTATTCAATCACCTATTTGGAACTCATCTCCTGAAATCGGACAGAGTTCCGTCCGCCCCTCTTGGCCTGATACAACCCCTGGTCCGCAGCCTGAACGAGGAGTCCATGGGTCAGATCCCGGGTGGGGATGCAGATGGACGCGCCCACGCTGATGGTCACCCGGTCTGAAACCGCCGAAAATCCATGGGGAATGTTCAGGTCTTCAATGGCCTGCCGGATATTTTCACCCATATTGAGCAGATGGAATTTGGTGGTGTTGGCGAGGATATAGGCGAACTCCTCCCCCCCGTAACGGGCGACCAGGTCTTTGGCCCGGCTGCCGAATCGGCCCAGTGTCTCCGCGACCTTTTTCAGACACTCATCTCCTTTCTGATGGCCGTAATTGTCGTTAAAGAGCTTGAAATGATCCACATCGATCATGAGGATTGAGAGTGTTTGGGAATCTCTCATGGCGCATCGCCAGGAAAAATCCAGAAAGTTGTCGAAATGGCGTCTGTTGGCGATGTTGGTCAGGCCATCTATCACCGAAAGCCTTTCCAGTTTCGCCGTCAGCATTTCAAGGCTTTTTTTAAGCTCTTCGAGTTCGTACTTCTGTGATTCGGTTTCAATGATCAGGGCCAGGGAATTCCCATGCTCGCTCTCCAGTTCGGTGATGGTATCATTTCTTTTTAGCAGTTCAAACTCTTTTTTTATCACAGACGCGAGACGGACGCCATGCTCATACTCGAAAATAGTCTCCAGATCCTTCATGGTGAAAAGAGCACCCGCGCCGCCATGGATCTCCTTTAAGTACGGATTAGATGAGTGCTCAATGATGTAATCGATACTTTTTTTTGAGTTCACCGGAAATTTCCCTGACAGTGGAACGGAATCCTGAATTTCTTGCTTTGAAGAATACCACAATGTTTTGACACCTTAGCATTATATTTATGTGATTGCAAATGGTATCATGGGGTAAAGTTTGGATAATGAAAATATCTTTTTCGCCATTTTCCATGATGGAGAAAATAGAGGGCCTTTTCTCCACCCCAACGAGACAGAGGCGTTGACATTAACCGGTGTTTCATTATAGATATTTGTTGCAACGATGAAATCATAAGGGGTTGAACCTTTCATAATAGGACACAACAAGATGATTATCGGTTTGGATGTCGGCGGAACACATACGGATGTGGTGCTTCTCGATCATAACGGCCTTGTTAGGCGTGAGAAAGTCTTGACAGATGCAAAAGATTTGTTCCATTCGGTGTTAAAGGGCCTTGACACCATCATGGACGGCATCGACCCTGGGAAGGTGTCACGGGCCGTATTAAGCACCACCCTGACAACCAATGCGGTGGTGCAAGACCGCTTACAGCCGGTTGGAATGATCATCACCGGTGGACCCGGAATGGACCCTGAATTATACCGCACCAATTCATTCTATCATATCGCTTCGGGCGCCATGGATCATCGAGGCCGCGAGATTCAACCGATCAACGAAAACGAGATACGAAAGATAGCCGATTCCCTGAAAAAGGAAGGGATCTCATATGTCGGCGTCGTGGGAAAATTTTCAGCGAGAAATCCGTCCCATGAGTTAAAAATTGCAAGCCTTATTGAAGGGATCTTTGACAAGGTGTTTCTGGGCCATCAAAGCTCCGGCAATCTCAATTTCCCGAGAAGAATCGCAACCACCTACCTGAACGCGGCAGTCTACCCGGTTCATAAGGATTTTTTTGAAGCTGTTGAAAAATCACTGGAAAGCAAGGGTCTGAAAATCCCCATGCATATTTTAAAGGCCGATGGGGGAACCATGAATTTCGCTTCTTCCATTGACTTCCCCGGACAGACGATTTTTTCAGGGCCAGCGGCAAGCGTCATGGGTGCAATGCTCGCGTGCCCTGAAAAGGGAGACGTTCTGGTGTTCGATATCGGCGGCACCACCACCGATATCGCGGTTCTCATCGACGGCGTCCCAGTCCTGGAGCCCCTGGGCATTGAAATAGGTCCCTATAAAACCCTGATCCGCTCTCTTAAGACCCACTCCATCGGCGTGGGTGGAGACAGCGTGGTCCGGTTGCATAACAATGATATTACAATTGGTCCGGACCGGATCGGCCCCGCCCTTGCCTATGGCGGACCGGAAGTGACGCCTACCGACGCCTTGTTCGTGCTTGAAAAGATAGAGGGAGGAGACAGGGGGTTGGCGCTTAAGGGGATCGGGGCCATGGCGGAAAAAAAAGGCCTATCCATCGAGGATCTCTCAAAGGAAATTCTAGAAAAAACATGCTATCTGATCTTAAACGAAGCAGGACGCATGGTTGACCAGATTAACCACAAGCCGGTTTACACGGTTCACGATGTATTCGAAGGATACCTCATGAATCCTGAAACCATTCTGGTTCTGGGCGGACCTGCCGCCTACTTCTCCACGTGGCTTAGCCGCGTATCGGACTTCACCGTCAAAACAGTCCCGGAGTGGGGCGTGGCGAACGCCATCGGCGCGGCCATTGCTAGAACCACATCCGAGGTCACCGTATTTGCAGATACGGAACGGGGCGTGATCACCTCTTCCGAACCCAATTTTAAAGGTTCCTGCACCAAAAGCTACTCCAAAGAGAGCGCCATATCGGACGCCCTTGGCCTGCTGAAGGAAAAAGTAATGCGCTCCGGAGCCAAGGAAGAGGATTTTGAGATGGAGGTGATCGAAAATTCCGAGTTCAATATGGTCAGAGGCTTTTACACCTCCGGAAAAAATATTCGCGTGAAGGTCCAGGTGAAACCGGGCATCATCAGCGGATACGAAAAAATCGG
>JAGVHJ010000399.1 GCA_020056645.1 Desulfobacterales bacterium | reverse complement strand
TTCATCCTGTCAAACTCAGGTTCAACCGGCTCCTTTACCTTAATAATCATCTCAGCCTCATGCCAGACATCATCGGCTGTCGATAATACCGCCGCTCCTGCCTGCTGAAAAACCTCATCTGAAATTCCCAGGCCTGACCCCGCACCTGTTTCCACATAAACCTTATGACCTTTGGCGACAAAAGTCTCAACGCCTGCCGGTGTAACCGCCACCCGCTTCTCCAGTTTTTTGATCTCTTTTGGTATTCCGATTTTCATTATTCACCTCACATTATCGATTCTCGAAACCTTGGTAAAAATGGTTTTTGTATTTATTAGTTAGTTGACTAACAAAAAAAAATTAGTCTGTCAACTAATTTTTTTCTGGAATTATAATTTTTAATAATGATATAGTCTCCGCAGGTAATAATAGGGTGGATGAACATACGGCCGGGAACAGTGAGCACGATATTCCCGGTTTCATATACAACTCATGAGGATTCAAAATATGACGCACAGTAAGATACAAGAAACAAGACGTCGGCAGATCATGGACGCACTGACCAGGTGCTTATTAAAAAAACCGTTTAATCAGACCTCGATTAAAGATATTGCTGCGGCTGCCGGGATTAATCACGGTATGCTGCATTACTATTATAAAAGTAAAGAAGACATACTCCTCAACTATATCGAATTTGTCATCGACCACTACAAGACCATTTTTGAAGAGTGGATGGCTTCAAAAACACCAGACTTTCAGAACCCCGAGGATATGCTGCGCGCCTGCCTTGATTTCGCCTACCATCGCATCACTTCAGACCGCGATCTTTCAAAAATATTTATCGAGTTTCAGGAACTGGCGATATACAACCCCAAAATAAAAAAGAAACTCCGGAAAGCCTATTCCGAGTGGATCGAAACGGTTCAAATCCTTCTTACCGAAAACTGCAAGGAGGAAGCTTCAGTGCCTCACATCAGCGCGGGACTGGTGGCGTTTTCTGAAGGTATTTCTCTCATTTCCATAATTCTTGATAAAAATGATGTCGAAATAGAAGGGCTGTTCAAGGTGTTCCAGGAACAGTTTATACAATATTTTATGAAGAACATAACACGATAGTATTTGCAAACTATGGGCCCGAATACCACCAACAGCACCAAGGAGAAGGTCAACCTGATCCAGGCTTGGTTCGCCAATCCCAGTGACTACCCCAGGGTGGGCCATCCAATGGCCCACCAACTGCGCCAATTGTTTCACCCAGGCCATATGGCCGGATAACGCCTACAACAGCCGGATGGATGAGATTCAGAAAGGGTCTGGCTGGGGCGCTATCAATATCGAGAAACGGGTTTGCGAACGAGGCGATGACGAATACACCTCCGACAGCCAGAAACGTTCAAGTTCCCTTTTTTCAAACCAGCTTACAACGCCAGATACCTATGACGACAATCCGCCTTCCGAGGTGGGCTTGCACACCTTTGGCGTCGACGGCAGCGCCGCCGCCGAGGTTGACCGGGAGACGATGTATTTTGACGATCTGGTGATCGTTATCTACGAATATGCAGAAAAATCAGGTCTTTTACCTGGATTTCAGTTTGAATAAAAAAGGGGCTGAACGATTTTCTGGGGATTCAGGGTGGCATTGCCCGGAAAATATAAGGGAACCGTAACCAGAAGCTGAACAACAAGAATGACCGCGAGGATCGTAGCGAAAAAGGGGGATGGATAAAGATCCTCCTTTTTTTTTGAGAATCCATAAAAAAGAAGAATGCCAGCCCACACAGGCGATGAAGCGGTGATGGCATCGAATCCTTTGTTAAATATTCCGGTTACGTATAGTATCCCTGCCACGAGCATCCATGCCGCAACCGCTATTGCAAGATGAGGACCCGGATGGTTCTCGGCAAGCCCAGCCCTCTTTTCAATTCCCACCAGCGCTATTGTCAGAAACGAGGCTGCCTGAAGCCAGATGAGGGCCATGAACACATGGCCGGTAAAGGCGGATCGGATAAAAATAAGGGTCTGCGGGCCATCCTGATCACTAAACCATTTTGTTCCGACCAGTGTTAAAATCAGATGGACACCCGCCAGTGCCCCTAACGCCCTTTTCAGGCTTCGGGAATAGGCGTAGCCGGTGATGAACACACCTATATCGAGGGTTATAATGGCGAAAAACTGAGAGCGGTTTCTCTCATATTCCCATCCTGCCGAGAGGGAATAGCGGAGAATATCTGAGAATGATCCCGCAAAATATTCGAGGTTCATGGGCGTGTGAGTAACCATTGAATGGAAAACAGGAATAAAGATGATAACACCGCCCCAATAAAGCCATAGAAGCTTCCTTGGCGTCACTTTTAGATAGAGACTCAAGAAAACCAATACCGATGAGATGGCGGTTACATACCAGAGCACATGGTGGAAGAGGGTGTAGTAGGAAAAATCGTCAAAGGTGGAAAAAATCCGTGTCTCGAGAAAACATCTCAGCGACGCCGCAAGGATGAAAAAGAGAGGTGCCCCCACCTCCATCAGCCGCAGGGCCTTGAATTGAAAAATTTTTTTTTGAGTGCTCATTGGTTTCTCTCCGTTTACAGTGAGGGCGGTTAAAGAAAAAAGTAACTATTCAGCAGCGATTCATCAAGATGGCGAAAAGCCCGTTTTGTTCGTTCCCTATTTTTTGCGGGAGCTTCTTGGCTTTTTGTCACTAAAACAAGGCCATACTGAATAGTTACAGAAAAAATGGGATGAGCCATACAAGGGAGAGAATCACTCCCATTCCGAAAATGATCAGATAGATCCGCCTTGCCACTTTCGCCGACGGAAAGAACGCCACGTAGAAGATCAACACCCCACAGAATCCCGCAAAAAATTGGAAAAACCTATTATTCAAAGAGAGGTCCAGCAACAGGATCGCCGCTGCTGAAATCAGGGCCGCTGGCCGTTTTCCGAATCGAACGGCGAAAGTCGGGTCTCCGGCCGCTCTGTCGGGCTCTTCGTCCATGATGGTTGAAAACGCGTGAAACCCCATGGCCGCAAAGGTAAGGAGATAGAGCTGGGGTGGGAGGAGTCCATTGGTGTCGGTCAGGGTGTAACCCATTGCCGCAGGGCACAGGCACGCGATGATTCCACCAGTGATGGCGTCAAGAGGGGCTCTTGTCTTTAGCCGCCAGGGGGGGGTGGAGTAGGTGAATGAGAGAACCAGGAGGCTTAAGGTGTAAAAGAGGTTCATCCGGTTTGAGGTGAGAATGGAGAGGCTTACCATGCCGATCGCGGTAAGAAGAGCTCCGAGATAAATTACCGATGGAGAAAGATTCTGTAGCACCGTTCCTTCGGATAAAAGGGCGATTCCCTTTGTTTTGAGTTTTCGGGCGTTTACGCCATCGGAGGCGATGTCATGGAGGTCGTTTAGCCCGAATGTGAAAATGCAGAAAGGAAAGGAGAGAAAAATCATTTGAAAAATCATGATCGGGGTGAACCGAAACTCAGGATGGGAAAGACCGTTTTCGCTGTAAGAGAGGCCCGTCAGATAGGCCAGGGGGAGAATGACCCAGAAAAAGGGCCGGCTTGTTTTCATGAGCCTTATCAGAAGCGATTGCGTCATGGGGGGGGGGCCTTTTTTCAAAAAAAGAGGGTTAATAGGGCGAATAAGATTGCGCTTTCGACAATCACCATCCGGATAATGGCGTGATAGAGCCGGTTCAGATGACGCTGGAGCACCAGAAAGGCGACGATCAAAATGAGTGTGCTCAGGTTGAAGAGAAGGGCCGACATCCGGAGCTCAAGGTCCTGGATAATGAAGAAAGAGATGAAAAAATTGAAAAAAAGCCCCCCGGCTGAAAATAAAAGAAGACCCTTTCCATAGGTGAGATAGAGATTGGGAGCCTGGAACGTGATATCCTCCTTCTCTTCTTCGATCTGTTTTAAGGGAATCACAAAAAGGCAGTAGAGATATAGGGTCATGAAAAAGGGGAGGGCCGAGAGGTCAGGCGTGTTCATGAGATAACCGGTAAGGATGGGGATCACGAGGCCGGTGCTGATGGTCAGGATCGACAAGAGCGGCTGGCTCCGGAACCGGAAGGGTTTGGCGGAATATAATATCCCCAATAGCGGCAGAAGCAGGAAAAGAATGAGTGTGACGGAATTTTTGAATACCAGGAACGGGTAGAGACACGAGAGGAGAAGGAGAATAACCGAGTAGAAGAGGGCGTGACGGGCCTCTATTTTTCCGGAGGGAATCGGGCGGAATCCTTTGTTTATCCGGTCGATATCCCGGTCGGCCCATGAGTTGAACGAGTAGATGAAATTGGTGGAAACGCCAGTGATCAGAAGGGCCATCAGCAAATCCTTCCCTCCCGGCGCACCGGCGATGGCGGCGCCGGTCAGATAGGTGAAAAACGAAATGAGGGCCGCATCAAAGCGGAACAGTTTCAGGTAATTGATCACTTGCGGCATGGAACCATCGCTGATTTTTTTAATCCTTGTGTATTCCATTCGTATTCAAAGCGCTATCTTCGTCTGCTGTGTCGTCGACTCCTCGACGTATTATTCCACATGCCTCTCCGGGGCCTCCTCCTTGCCGCCTTGGATCATCTTGAATGCAAAATGGAATTACACATAGGCTTTTGGTAAAACACGATTGAAAAGAGGCTCTTTCGATCTTTAATCAAATCGCTCACGGGTGTAAAGGCAAAACCACACGAGAAAGAATTTTTGGCCTTGATCATCGTCTATATCAATCCGCATCACCCGGCATTTTCTTCCATGAGCTCGGCGTGGATAGTGGTTACGAGGCAGAGCCTCGTGACGAGAAACGATAATAAGCGGCTGAAACGATGGTCAAAAATTTTTGTAACTATTCAGTAGAGCCTTGTTTTAGTGGCAAAAAACCAAGAAGCTCCCGAAAAAAATAGGGAACGAACAAAACGGGCTTTTCGCCATCTTGATGAATAGCTGCTGAATAGTTACGAATTTTTCGAGTTTAAGAAGAGCGTCTCCAGGGCCAGATAGGGACCCCAGAGACGCCGGGGAGGAGGGAGATTGGGGTCTATCCATTTTCTGGAAATACCCCTAATCCATGATGGAAAGAAATCTCTGAACCAACACGTACCATTCTTGTTCTACGCACCGAGCTCTCTCCTGTCAGCCATGTCGACAAGGATACGATCCCGTGTCTTGTCGATGCCAAGGGCCTTTCGTTTCTTGTCGATATGCTGGATCATCATCCGGGCCATCTCATGGGGATCCGGAGTATGGCCCCATTTTCCAAGCCCCTGTTTTTCAAGTCCTTCGAAGAGCAGGGTGTGAAAACGAGTTTTTTCGACGATGGGGAAGGTCACGCCGAACACCGTGAAAACGCCGGAGGCCACAAAGTATTGTCCGATGGCGATGGCCTTTTCACTCATCCACTCGGGGGCGGCTCCCGCCACCGGCAAATCCGCGATGGAATTGCCAAGCCCGCCTTCCCTGACCATGGCCGACGCGGCGATGAGAATCCGGCTGTTGTCCACGCAGGAGCCCATGCCCAATACCGGCGGCATGCCAACGGCTTCGCAAACCTCTGCGAGTCCGGGGCCTGCGAGACAGGCGGCTTCCGGCGTGGTGAGCCCTGCCTTGGCGAGTGCGATTTGGGAACACCCGGTCTGAAGAACCAGAACGTCGTTTTTAATCAGTTCCCGCACAAGCTCCACATGAACATAATCCTGCTTCACCCTGGGGTTGGTGCATCCAACGACACCCGCAACCCCTCTGATCCGCCCGTTGATGATATTGTCGTTCAACGGCGAATAACCGCCACGGAAAGAGCCTCCAAGCATATAGTTGATATACTCATGGGAGAACCCATGAACCCCGGTGTTTATCTGATGGGGTATCTCCACGGGCATTTTTCTTCCCTTGAACCGGCTGATCGCCTTAATGACAATTTCATCGGTACAGGAGAGGGGATCGTGTTCGTTCAACTCCAGGTGAATAGCGCCTTCGATTTTGCACCGGGTGTTGGTTGTAAAGAGCGGTGTATTGTAACACTCGGCCACCTTCTGAAGTCCCTGTTTGATGCACTGGATGTCCACGGTCATTGCGTCCACCGCTCCGGTCACGAGAACCGCTTCGGTCGAGGAAAAGTTGCCCGCATGGGGGATTCCATGCCTCACCATGACCTCCGCACCGGAGCAGCACATGCCCACCAGGTTGATTCCAGAGGCGCCCGCTTTTTTCGCGGCCTCTTTCAAGACCGGAGAGTGGACGGAAACGATCATGGATTCGAACAGGTTGGGCTCATGCCCATGAACGATGATGTTCACCTGGTCTTCTTTTAGAACACCCATATTGACCTCAATGGCCACGGGCGAGGGAGTACCGAAGAGAATGTCCGAGATTTCGGTTGAAACCATGGACCCGCCCCACCCATCGGAGAGTGCGGTTCGGCTAGCCTGCTTGGTCAGATTCTCATAATCCTGGTCCACGCCGATGGCGGTCCGGTGGATCATCTCCATGACCTCACGCATGGCTCCCCGTGGAACGATGCCCAGCTTCCGCCAAGTCTCAAGGGTCTTCTCTGGAACGCGCTTGGC
>JAGVHJ010000279.1 GCA_020056645.1 Desulfobacterales bacterium | reverse complement strand
GTGTTTATGGAACCTTTATGTTGATATGTTTGGCAACCTTTTCAAAAGGTTGGCCCCCGGCAGGGCCGAAGGAGGCGCGTCCCAAATGCGATTACCCTGGGAAAATTAACAAAAACGTGAACATCGAGTAAAAGAAATGTAACCCTTCAGTATGGCCTTGTTTTAGTGGCAAAAAGCCAAGACGCTCCCGAAAAAAATAGGGAACGAACAAAACGGGCTTTTCGCCATCTTGATGAATAGCTACTGAATAGTTACAAAGAAATTCCGGGTTGAAATGGAACACCCATCAGGAAATGGAGAAAAAAGACGAGATGAAAAGATATGTATGCTGGATAATGGTTCTCGGAGGCCTATGTCTAATCTTGGCGGGATGCCTGAACAGAATCTCTCTCTTCAACAAAGTTGAACCCTTCACCGGTCCGGGTTCGGGCAAGTGGCGAGTGACGCTGAACAGCACCATCCAATACACCTTTGATTTCGACAGGCAATATATCGAAAGCGCATATACCTGTGAAATCGGATGCAGCGGCAAGATCGACGCCTGGAAGGTGGAAAAGGGGGTGCTGACCGGAACGACCCGGTGCGACATGATCTATGTCACCTTTGAAGGAGAGGGGGGAAAGGAGGCCTGCGAGGGGATCTATAAGGTCTATACCCTTACCGGAGAGTTCCTGAGGCAAGGGAGCTTCACGGGAACGCCCATGTGACAGCGACCATCTCCATTGTTTTTTTTGGGGGGGCAGATCGACCATGTTCGGAAAATTATTGTCATTATCGCTGAAATACACGCTGTTCATCCGCCTCCCCCTCTTCTTGACCCTGTTTTTCTGGGCGCGGCCGTCCGACGCCGTCAATCGAGGCCCCTGGCGCATTCTTGTCATCCAATCCTATCATGCCGATTTCGCGTGGACTTCGGATATCATGCAGGGGATTCATACGGTTTTTGACGGTCAGGAACAATTGGTTGAATATTACATCGAATACATGGACACCAAACGTTTTCCGCAACCTCTCCACGGAAAGGAGCTCGACCTCCTTCAAGAACATCTGACTGAAAAATATCGAGAGACCCTCCCTCAGGTGATCATCTCCGTGGACGATGACGCCCTTTATTTTCTTATGGATCGTCGCGAAACTATCTTTCCCCATATTCCCATTGTTTTTTGTGGCGTCAACAATCCTGTGGATGAAACCAAAATCGGCGGCTCCACCCTGATCACAGGGGTTATGGAGGTTCTCGACAGAAGAGATACCATTGACGCGGCCATAGCCCTCCACCCGGAGGCGAGGAAGCTGGCCATCATCACCGACACGACGACGAACGGAATCGGCAACCGCAACATTCTGAAAGAGCTGGCCAAAGAGTATGCTGGACGCTTGGCCTTTGTTTTTCTGGATGAAGAGGGAACAGGAGTCGGTCTGGATGAGCTTCGCGGCCGCCTATCAAGACTGGACGACGATGCCATCGTTTACTATGCGGATTTCTTCCGCGACACCAATGGCTTTCTTGATCAGGCCACCGTCATACCGCTACTCTCAATGCAAAGCAGCCGCCCCATCTACTCGCCCTACAGTTTTATCTTCGGTTTCGGCGTCGTTGGCGGCAAACTCAACAGCGCTCTTTTTCAAGGAGAAGCCGCGGCCCAAATGGCCCTTCGCATACTAAAAGGGACCGACCCGTCTCAGATTCCGGTCATCAAGGAAAGCATCAATCGTTTCATGTTCGATCACCGGCAGATGGATCGCTGGGGCATCCAGGAAAAAAATCTTCCCGCCGGAAGCATTGTGATGTACAGAGCCGTGAACATTTTTGAAGTGTATCGTAAAACCGTCATCGCCGCCCTCCTTGTTTTCATTACCCTGATTTCAGTCATCGCCGCCCTCATTGTCAACATCCACCGCCGCAAACATGCCGAGGAGCGGATTGATAAACTGGCCTCCGTGGTCGAATATAGTGATGACATGATTGTTGTCAAAGATTTGGATTTGCGTGTGGCGGCGACCAACATGGCGTTTGTTAACGCCAGCGGGCATCGATCGCTCGAAGATTTGATCGGCAAGACCGACGCGGAGATGTTTGGCGTGGATCCGGAGACCGAACCGGTTCACACCTCAATGGCGGATGAGCGAAAAGCCCAGCTCCTTCCACCGGGGGAGTACATTTTACGGGAAGAGCCTTTTGTCCTGCCCTCCGGTGAGGTTCGATATCTCTTGACCAAAAAATATCCGATTTTTAACGGCCAAGGGAGGCTGATCGGCACAGGAAACATATCGCGAGATATAACGGAGCGCAAATTGAATGAAGAAGCGCTGAGGGAAAGCGAGGAAAAACATCGGACCATTCTTCAGACCGCCATGGATGGATTTTTTATAACGGATATGCAGGGACGCCTGATGGAGGTCAACGAAACCTATTGCAGAATGAGCGGATACAGCAAGCAGGAGTTGCTGACCATGCGCGTTTCCGACCTGGAAGTCATAGAAACGCCCGACGAAATAGCCAGGCGTATTCTTAAAATTCGCGCCCACTTCATGGATCGTTTCGAAACCCGGCATCGCCGCAAGGGCGGAACCATTTTTGACATCGACGCCAGCATCCAGTACCAGCCCATCGAAGGTGGGAGAATTGTGGCGTTTATGCGGGATATCACGGAACGGAAACAGGCGGAGGAAGAAAGGAAGAAACTACAGCTCCAGCTCGTTCAGGCTCAGAAGATGGAGTCCGTGGGCCGTCTGGCCGGTGGCGTGGCCCATGATTTCAACAACATGCTGTCGGTGATTTTAGGCTACACGGAAATCGTCATGGACAACGTGAGTCCGGAGGGGCCCCTTTTTATAGAACTTCAGGAAATCCGTAAGGCCGCTGAACGATCCGCCGACTTGACCCGGCAACTGCTCGCTTTCGCCCGCAAGCAGACAATCGCGCCCAGTGTGCTCAGCTTGAACGAAACCGTTGAAGGCATGCTCAAGATGCTGCGGCGGCTGATCGG
>JAGVHJ010000573.1 GCA_020056645.1 Desulfobacterales bacterium | reverse complement strand
CATTTTCGCAACGTTCAAATAGGGATAGATCTCTTTGATTTTGTACTTTTTCTGTTCAAGATGATGCTCGATAAAGGGAAGACATCTCTTGGAGTAAACAGCAAACAACGGTTCAACCCCTGCCATGGTTTCTGGAATCAGCACATCGTATACAGAGTGATAATGGGAGAGCAAGAGTTCGATCAGCTCCTTTCTGATGTGCGGGGCGTCGCAGGCGACGACAAATGCATGGGTGTTCCGCGCGGCGTCAAGGCCAGCATGCAGACCCGTTAGCGCACTTCTTTCCTTATATATATCTTGAACGATTCGCACATCCAGGGTGTCGTAGGCGGAGGGTTCGTTTGTAACGAGAATCAGATCCTTGAAAACCGATTTCATGACATCATAGATTCTGTCGATGATTCGTTTTCCGCCGATATCGATCATGGCCTTGTTTTTACCCCCGTGCCGGGAACATCTTCCTCCGGACAATATCACCCCACTCACTGCGGAACCATTTTTTACTTTGGGGCTTTTTCGCCGCTCTTCAAAGTAAAGGTCCGGATACGAATAATGGTAAGGCTCAACGATAAAAGAGTGGTTCACGCTACATTTCCCTCAAACGGATGGCGTTAAACGGGCAGCCGGTCAACATGATACCCAGGCTTCCTTTTGAAATACAAGAGCGGCAGCCGGTACAGCGCAACGCGTCAATCCGCGCCTTTTTAAAAGGATAGTTATCCGGATCTTCTTCCAGCGCGATGGCGTTGAATTTGCAAAAAACTTTGCAGACCGGCTTTCCGCCACAGCCTGTACACATTTCCGTCACGTAGGCCTTCATCTTGATTTTACTGGGTTTCCGTTCGGAATCTGTCACAAGGGTGTTTCCCATCATGCGACCTCGATATAGATTTTCTGTTTTTCGAACTCTCTTTCGGAAAAAACAACCGCTGTATCGACAATGAGGCTTCCTTCCGCATCCTGAGTGATCTTTAAGCGATCAAGGGGTCTTGGGGCCGGACCCGCAAACTCATGACCATTGGAATGGAATTCACTGCCGTGGCAGGGGCATTTGAAAATATTCAATCCGGGAAACCAGTTGACCGTGCATCCCAGGTGGGTGCATCGGGCGAAAAGAGCGAAAATGCGGTTCTTATCCCTGATGATAAAAAAACGATTGGAGGTTTTAAACCGGTCATCCACAAAAATCACACCGTACTGATCGGGCTTGCTGTCGGTCGCGAAATCCTGGATCTTGCCGATCACAAAGGTGCTGGGAGGATGGAAGACCACCTTTGGATAAAAAAACCGGATACACTCCATGGTTCCGGCCCCGGCAGCCAAAAATATGGAACCCCAGCCGGCGACGGAGATTCCCTTGGTGATAAATTCCCGCCGGCTCAATTCCGATATGGCGCCCCCTTCTTTCATCAAGGAGGAAAAGCCCTCTTTTAAGGTATCTGGCATGTTAAAGTTGAGTTTCATCTCTCCTCCACGAAAAACAATAGTTTGATAAAAAACCAGCCGTTCTCGGCTAAACCGTCTGTTGGCAACAGTAAGTAGCGTAAATTCAACTGAATTCTAATAATTAGCCATTAATGCGAAGTGTTACTTTGTACTTTAAGAGAACTCATAGTTGAAGCTAACCAAATTGTCAATAATTTTTTTTTACCATATATTCAATATGTTAAAAAATATCATTTGGCAACCCATTATTTTTCCAGGAAAAAACCAAGAAAAAAAATTTTTCAAAAAGTTAATAGTTGACATCCGCACTTTGCTAAGATAAGTGCAAAGTAACAAGGCACATCCGAAGGGTTGATAAAACAACAAAATATAGAGTGTTGTTCACTGTATGTTAACCCCAAACAAACTCAAGGAGAAAATGATGGTTTCAAAATTTTTAGCAAAAAACGTTATCGTTTCCGCACTTATTTCTGTCGTTCTTTTTTTCGTTATTACAAATATATTTTATTACTATTTTAACGCGCAATCCATGTTCAAAGAACTCCACTATTACGAGTGGGTTGAATATATTTTCGGCACCGTGGCCATGGGGATATCCACGCTGGTTGTTGAAGGCGTGAGAAATGTCCTGAGGAACGACGCCTAACTTTAATTTTGTGGGACTTTTTAAATACCAACACCCATTGAAGGCTTGCCAAAGATGATCTGTGGAAGGACCGAAAAACAATTCATGGAGGAAGTGGAGCGGTTTCACGGTTTTGTCGCCCCTGGACTCTTGATCGGGGGCTACATGGTTGACGCTATCCGCGAAAAAATAAGCGAAAAAGTGGAAGCCGACGCGATTGTGGAAACCGCCCATTGCCTGCCGGACGCCGTGCAGATTCTTACCCCCTGCACGATTGGAAACGGCTGGCTCAAAATCGTCAATCTGGGTAAATTCGCCATTACGATGTTTGACCGGCACACCTTCAAAGGGGTCCGGGTTTACATGGACTTGAAAAAGCTGGGATCCCACAAGAACATTTACAACTGGTATATGGGGCTTGTTTCTAAAAAGGATCTGCCCAAGGAGATTCTGATCGGTTCTATCCTTGAGGCCAAGAAAGATATTCTCTCTTCCAAAGAGGTTGTATTGAGAGAGCATGGCAAGCGGGTGAAAAAGAGTACGGTTGCCGTCTGCGAAAATTGCCACGAGGCCTATTTCGCATCTCAGGGGGATGTCTGCCTTGCCTGTCAGGGAAAGGACTACTACGAAATAACCCGTTAGAAGGAAACCTGTTTTAAATTGGCGTCATTAATGAACGAACCTTCCGGCGATAAGGCGAACGGGAGCGAAAAACTGCTGAAAATGAAGGAGCTTTGTGAACAGACCGATGTCACAAGCGGCACCATTCGTTATTATATCAAGCAGGGATTGCTCCCCGAACCTAAGCGTCCTCATCGGAACATGGCCTACTATGAAGCCGACTATGTGGATAAGATCCGGCTGATTAAGGAGTTGCAGGAAAAGCACTACTTACCCCTGAACGTTATCCGGATGATTCTTGAGGAAAAAGGTTACGACGAGACTGGCGCAACCAACTGGCTTCGTTCAGTGGATATCGAATCCTGGTTTGAGACGCAGATTGAAAATAACGCCATCCAGAGCATGACCCGTGAAGCCTTAATTGAATTCACAGGATTAGCCCCTTCGGATGTTGATGCAGCGATCGCCTACAACATGCTGATTCCCGATGAAAACGGCCTGTTTGACAAAGAGAACATCCGGATGGCCCTTCTCGCAACAAAATTCCGGGAAATGGGGCTCACGGGCGAGCAAGGATTCACCATCGATTTTCTGGCGCTGCATTACAATCTTCTCGAATTTGTCGTGAAAAAGGAGGTTGACATATTCACAAGAAATATTCTCGACTATAATCTCACGTCAGACGAGGTTCTGGATATTTCAGAAAAATCACTTGAAATTCTTTATAAACTGAGCCCTATTATGCATAAGAAACTTCTGAAAAAGCTATTTCAGGAAATGCAAAACGGTAAAGGACCCTCTTCATAAAAGTTTCATCTTCCGGCGAAAAACGGTCATTGGCAT
>JAGVHJ010000233.1 GCA_020056645.1 Desulfobacterales bacterium | reverse complement strand
CCATGTTTGGCAACCTTTTCAAAAGGTTGGCTCCCGGCAGGGCCGTCAAGGCGAATCCTACATGCGATTACCCTGCCAGTTATCCTTGAACCCGCTGTCATGTAAGGAGGAAAGATGAAATCCTTTAAATCTTGTCACACTTTTCTGATGATCATGATCCTTTCCATGCCCCAGATATCAAGCTGCAAGCCCCCCGGCAGCGCCCCAGGCCCTGAGCCGCCTGCCGCCATGAGTGGCCGCCAGCACCCATCCGGGCAAGGCGTTTCCTTTGCCCTCTCTCTTTACCGGCATATGGGAGAAAAGGGCGCGAACCGCGTTCTCTCGCCGCTCAGCATCTCGACGGCCCTCGCCATGGTTTACGAAGGAGCCAGGGGAGATACGGCCAAGGAGATGGCCCAGGCGCTCTGGCCCCAAAAAGGAGAAAGGGCCTCTTTTTCGAGAGAGAATCACCGGTCGATGTTACAAGAGATCAGCGACATGAACAGGGCTGACGGCATAACACTTCTCATGGCAAGCCGGATCTGGCCTCAAAAAGGGTATCCCCTCCTTCCGACCTACCTGGAGAGTCTAACGAAATACCACTTATCGGAGATATCCCCCATCGATTTCACGGCAAAGACAATCGCCGCCAAGACGATCAACGCCTGGGTCAAAAAAAAAACAGCCCGCCAGATTTCCCATCTGATCGCGCCGGAGATGCTGAAGCCCTCAACCCGCATGGTCTTGACCAACGCCGTCTATTTCAAGGGAGAGTGGGCCATGCCCTTTGACCCGGCCCAGACACGCACCGAGCCGTTCATCACCGCCGAAGGGAAAAAGGTGGCCGTATTCATGATGAGCCGGGAAGGACGCTTCAACTATATGGAAAATGAGGCCCTACAGGCCCTTGAGATTCCCTATGCTGGGAGCGCCGTGTCCATGATTCTTCTTCTGCCCAAAGATAGAAACATTTTGTCCGCCCTTGAAGCCGAGCTCTCCCAGGAAATGATTCAAACACTCTTCGCCCAGATGGAAAGCCGTTCCGTAAGAGTCTGCATGCCCCGGTTCCAGATCGGTTCCAGTTTCGATCTTTCCCAGACCCTCACCTCTTTGGGGATGGTGGCCGCCTTTTCCCGGCATGCGGATTTTTCGGGTATGGACGGCGCACAAAACCTCTTTCTCAGTGCGGTGCTCCACAAGGCGCGGATAGAGGTGAATGAGAAAGGGGCCGAGGCCGCCGCCGCAACCGCCGTAATTGTTTTCGAAAAAACGGCCTTTGAGCGGACGCCGGTATTCCGGGCGGACCATCCGTTTCTCTTCATGATCCGGGAAAATAAAAGGGGCGAACTCCTCTTTCTGGGCCGGGTCATGGACCCCAATGGGGAGCAGCCCCTATAACATCGCCGGTCAAGGCTGGATGATGATGGTTGGATACAATCCTTCACTATCTCCCAGGGTATAGGGCTGGATCGTGTTAAATGCGATCCGCTGATTTTTTTGGGCGTGCCCCATATTTTTATTGCCGTCATACAAGGCCCCGTTCGCTTCGAGGATATGGTGAATCCGGTAGGTGAAGGCTTCCACGAATTTTTTTCCGGACCCTTCAAAGCACATGGCGCCCTTTGAAAAATAGGAATCGACCTGGGACAATTCATCCAGAGAGACGCTGTTTTCGGCAAGCTCCTTTTGATTGGTCACAAGCCCCCACACCAGACTCCCTTCGGGGATGGTCAAGGGTGCTTTCACGTCGATGATGGTATGGGGCATGATAATGCAATCGTTACCGATGGTGATTCTGCTCTCCGGTGTTCCTTTGAGGAAGCTGTTGAATCCCACGAATACGGTTGATCCCAGATCCGCCTCGATAATTTTCGCGCCATGGGCGGTCACATCGTTTCCTTCGAGCCATGAATTGATGATATAACAGTTTTCCTGGGCATTGGCCCCCTTGCCGAGAAAGGAGTTCTGCACATAGGCTCTCTGGGCCACAAGAACATTCTCGCTGATCAGGGTATGGGGCTTCACGACGGCGAAACGGTCTAGGGAGGCGTTTCTAGGCACAGGAATACCGGGTTCCAGGTTGACCACGTCGAAAACGCGCTGAAACGCCTCCTGCCGATCCTCGACAAAATCGATGAAAAGTCCTTGGGGACGAGAGCCAGGGCCGAAATAGATATATTTGCTCAACTCCTGGGGATCGTATTTATACAAAAAATTGAACACGCCTGGATTGCGGACCCAAACGGTGCCTGGCTTGAAGCTGAGATGACTGATTTCGCCGGCCTGAATGTAGGAGAACGCCCCAACCACGCAATCGTGGATAGTGGTGAGATCAACCGTTACAAAAGGACCTAGGAAACAGCCATCTATGGGAGACCCGTGGATGTTGGAGTAGTGGGTCGCGATGGTGTCCCGGATGAAAAACTCCTCTGGCGTTTCCAGATCGTGGGAAAAGCTATGAACAAGGGTTTTGATGAGGAAACTGTCTTTTATATTGATCTCCTCATCTTTCTGGATGGGAATTTCAAATCCCTGGCATTGAAACAGATCACCCTTCTTTTTCAGCTCGTCTCCCCGGATGTCGCTTTTGTATAGCAGCGAATTGGTCACCTGACACTTTCCCAGAAAGTAGCTGCCCGCGAGGCTGGTATGCCTGAACTGAAAATTGAGGGGGTGGTTGGGGGAGATTCCGTAAAAGGCGTAAAATTTGAGCATTTGTGCCGGAGGAACCAGGTTGGCCACATAGGGCGTGACATCAAACCCCAGTTCCCGCAAATTGATATTGACCCGCTGAACGATTCTTTCTAAAAGTTTTGCCAGTTCTTTCATGGTGATCCTTGAATAACCTTTTTCTCAATTTTTTTCATGGTGTGGAAAATCGCCGCAAACACATCCGAGAGCCTTAAAATCCCCGTCATTTCCCCTTTGCTTGTCACCAGGAGCGACAGGTGGGTTCCGATGACCAGCTGGTGAATCGCCGCCTCAAGCGGGGTGTTCTCCTCCACAAACTCCCCGGCGGAGGGGGTTTGCATGAACTCCTCCACCGGTCTCTTTCCCGCGGCGACATAGAGGTCCTCGACGGAGACTCCCTCCGGTTTGTACTGTCTTTTAAGACTCGTAATGAAAGCGTCGCTGAAACCGAATTTTTTCATATCCTTGATGCGCGTCATTCCTTCGCTTTTCGGTTCGATGGCCCGGAGCACGTCAAATTGGCTCAACTTCCCGATCACCCGCTTGGCGTTATCGAGAACAAGCACCGCTCGATGCTGGTACTGGGTGAGCTGAAATTGCTCCTGGGCTTTTTCGAGGGCCATGATCGCTTCAAACAGGGTCGCCCCTCGGGGCACGGTCGCGTATTCCGACAAGGGGACCATCAGGTCTTTTACAGTAAAGTTTTCCACTGATTACTCCTGTTAAATAATAAAATTTTTCATAACTATTCAGTATAGCCTTGTTTTAGTGGCAAAAAGGCCCTTTTGTGAAGTGACATTTACTTTTTTTCGGATGAGAGATTCGAAGGCTTTTTGCGATAGAACTGGCAAACTGTCTGAGGCCTTTAGGCCGAGTTTTCGCCAGTTCAGCAAAAAGCCAAGAATCTCCCGAAAAAAATAGGGAACGAACAAAAGGGGCTTTTCGCCATCTTGATGAATAGCTGCT
>JAGVHJ010000068.1 GCA_020056645.1 Desulfobacterales bacterium | reverse complement strand
TTTTACAAATCTTATGGTTTTTATTAACCAACCCTAAAATAGGTTCACGACACAGGCGAATCATAATATGTAAAACGCGTCTCGTCTGTTATTTTTGGAAGGGAGTAACGGTTGACCGGAATGTTATTTCTATGGATTTTGTCATTACGCGCGACACAATCAAATCAGCCATCATATACAGCGCACCCCGCTCTATGACAATTAACACCATGCAGACAACTCTCAAACCACGCGACACAAAGAGGCCAAACGTGAAAAGAACTCTCAAATTCACAAAAGCCCCTCATCCCACAAAAACCCACAAAATCCCGGCACTTCCCATTAACACCTCAGACACCATGCACTCTCATACCTCTCGGTAAATCACACTTTACAACAAATCTGGCCGCCTGTACATGGAATGCATATGGCCTGTACATGCTGTGAAGCCGGTTCACGACTCCAACCCCTCACTATCCGTATAATTTGATTATATATTATAAAAAATCAATTGGTTATAAAATAATAAAAATATGGGTATGTATTTTGAATGTGGATCCGTCAACATTCGCCTGGGGCGGCGGAACCGCTCCCACCGTTTTGAAGAAGGTCATGTTTGTGCACTCCGTGTCAGGTTGTGTATTTCGAAACGATATCATATTTTTTGTATCTTAATTGATGGAGGTGTCACATGGGTAAAACTTTTATTGCGGCTGTATTTCCAGGCCAGGGAACACAACGGGTCGGTATGGGCAAAGACTTTTACGATAACATCCCTGCGAGCCGTGAGGTTTTTGAAGAGGCTTCGGATGCGCTTGGATGGGACATGGCCAAGATGTGCTTTGAAGGAGACGATAGAATCGATCTGACCGAATATGCGCAGCCCTGCATTCTTGCAACAGAGATCGCGATGTTACGAGGGCTCAGGGAGAGATATGGGTTTGCGCCCGATTTTTTCGGCGGCCACAGCCTGGGCGAATACTCCGCCCTGACCGCCGCCGGAGCGCTTCCATTTACAGATGCCCTGAAGATTGTTCATAACCGCGGAAAATTGATGCAGGTCGCTTCTCCTGAAGGCGTGGGCGGCATGGCCGCCGTCATTGCGGATACGATCGATGTGGAAAAGATAAAAGAATCGATCGCGGATTTTCCCATGGACGTGGCCAATATCAATTCCGTCGACCAGGTGGTGATCAGCGGTCAGAAAGCTTTTATGGAAGTGGCTGAAAAAAATATTCTGGGTCTCTTCGAGAAAGATGAGTCGGCCCGCTTTGTGCCGCTCAATGTGAGCGCGCCGTTTCATAGCCGGTTTATGTCGGACATCAAGGATGCCTTCAAGGATATCTTATATGACGTGAAAAACAGAATACGTCCCGAAAAGGCGGCCACCGTCACATCGAATTTTTCCGGAAAATTTCATGAAGAGGATTGCGATAAAGTGATCCATAACCTGGTTTCTCAACTCAGCGGAACGGTTCAGTGGCGGGATAACATGAAAATCCTCTCCGATAAGGTCACCGGCATCTATGAAATTGGGCCTAACAAGCCCCTCAGAAAGTTTTTCAGCACCATTGGCGTAAAATGCAAATCGATTGTCACCTTATCCAATGCGAAAAATGAGTTTGAATCGGCTTGATTGATTGGAGCGTGGGTGGTTAGAGATCGTTCAGATAACAAAAACGAGGTAACGGATAGTCCAGATGATACGATTTGATTCTAATTATTGGGCGGTAATTATAGGCGGATCCAGCGGATTTGGCCTTGCAACGGCTAAAAAACTGGCTTGTCACGGGATGAACCTCTGCATCGTTCACCGGGACAGGCGGGGCTCCATGAAGGCCATCCAACCCCATTTCGATGCGATAAAAGAGATGGGCGTCAACGTGTTGACATTTAATACAGACGCCCTCTCCGACGAGGGCCGCTCTTCCGTTGTTCAGAGCCTTCAGGAAACTCTGAAAGAGGCCGGAAAGGTGAGGATGATCCTCCATGCCGTGGCCTTTGGAAACTTAAAGCTCCTGACGCCCTATGTCCCTTCGGAAAGTTCAAAAACGGCGCGGAACAGGCTCGCCGAGGCGCTCCATGTCTCAACCGTCGACCTGGATCGGGCCGTCGAGACCCTCTGGCAGGAGGGGGTGGAGGATCTGCATGGCATTGTCACGCCGCCGCTTTACAACAATGAGATGATGCTGGACAAAGGGGATTTCGAACGGACCCTTCAGGCCATGGGGTCTAATATCATCGAATGGGTTCAGGATCTCCATGCCCGTCAGCTTTTTGCAAAAGACGCCCGGGTTCTGAGTCTTACGAGCGAAGGAAACACTATCGCCTGGAAAGGTTACGCCGCCGTCTCCGCAGCCAAGGCGGTTCTTGAATCGGTATCAAGAGCCATGGCCGTGGAGTTCGCCCCCTACGGAATTCGTTCCAACGTTATTCAGGCAGGGGTCACCGACACCCCGGCGCTTCGGGCGATTCCTGGCAGCGCCCACATCAAGGCCAAAGCAAGACTCAGAAATCCCATGGGCCGGCTCACAGAACCAGAGGATGTGGCGAATTTCATTTTTTTGCTCTGCATGGATGAGGCGGCCTGGGTGAACGGATCGCTCATATGTGTGGATGGCGGGGAGAGGATCGCCTGACATGCTTTATCTTCATGGAATCGGACACTATCATCCTGAAAATATCATCACGAACCGGTTTATCGCGGAACTCGATATCGGAAGCGACGAGGAGTGGATCATGGAACGGGTGGGGATTCAATCCCGGAGAACCTCTCTCTCCCTTGATTATATTCGCGAAACCAGAAACAGGGATGTGCGGGAAGCCTCGGAAGCGAGTATCATTTCAAGGCCCGTGGCCAGCGCCAAAGCCGCAAGAATGGCGTTTGAACGGGCGCACCTGACACCCCAGGATATCGGCATGGTGATCGCCGGTTCCTGTACGCCGGGCCGTATGATTCCCGCCGAAGCCGCAACTATTGCGGCCGAGCTTGAAATTGAAGCGCCGTGTGTCGATATCAATTCCGCTTGCAGCACGTTTGTCGTTCAACTGGCCTTTCTTGCGGGCATGGCCCAGGGCTCCCTTCCGAACTTCGTGCTGGTCGTCAATCCCGAAACGTTCACCCATGCCGTGGATTATTCCGACAGAAGCGTGGCCCCGCTTTTCGGCGATGGGTTCAGCGCCGCCGTGGTGTCGAATCTCATTCCCTCATCGATCTCCTTTGAAGGGTTCTCCTATACATCGGCTCCGGCTTTGTGGGAGAAGGTGGTGATCGCCCCGTATGGTCATTTTAATCAGGATGGGAAATCGGTGCAGCGGTACGCCATCCGGACGGTCACCCAGGCGATTCAGACCATTCAGAACGAATGCGGAAGAGAGGCGGATGGGTTGAAGTTTATCGGGCATCAAGCCAACTTTCTCATGCTCGCCCATGTGTGTGAGAAGTGTGGAATCTCCACCGAGAATCACTGGTACAATGTGGTTGATTTTGGGAATACGGGCTCGTCGGGAGCGCCGATCGTCTTGAGCCAAAATTTTGAACGTCTGAAAAACGGCGACCATGTGGCCATGGCGGTGGTCGGTTCCGGCCTCACCTCGGCCCATACCTTAGTGAGGGTGCACTGACATGACCTACGACGATTTTTTAAAAAGAGAAACGTTCAATCAGGAAGAGTTGATCGCCTTCTCCTATGGCAAACTGGTGGATCATCCACCGGACCATTTTGACGCGCGGCTGCCGGCGCCGCCTTTTTTAATGATCGACCGGGTGATCTCCGTTGAGAAAAAGGGGGGGAGGGGCCGCATCGTCGCCGAGCAGGATATCCGGCTGGACGCCTGGTATTTTCAATGCCATATGCCTGGAGACCCGGTGCAGCCCGGATGTCTGTGCGTGGACGCCATTTGGCAGCTCATGGGATTTTATTGCGTTCTTCGGGGCGCATTGGGGGCGGGGAGAGCCCTGGGATGCGATGAAATCGCCTTTAACGGCCAAATTCGACCCTTCAATAAGGTCGCCCGATTTGAGGTGGAGGTGAAACGTTACAGCGAGCTCAAGAACAATGGCGCGAGTCTTATTGTCGCAAACGGGAGTCTCGCCATCGACGGTGAGGTGGTGATGACGGTCAAAAATGCGAGAACAGGGGTTTTTAAAGGCATCACGTATAACGATTATCCGAAAAAATCGGCCAACTCAATCGGTGGGATCATGAGAGAGCGGATGGAGAGCTGAAGATTTTTTTATGAAACTCGATCTTCAAGTTTTTAGGAAATTTGTTCAAATCCAAGGCGGAAAAAAAATTTGCCCGCAGGAATACATGAGGTATTT
>JAGVHJ010000456.1 GCA_020056645.1 Desulfobacterales bacterium | reverse complement strand
GTTCAAGGCCGCGCAATTCACTTTAATAAAGGGGCCCTCTTTTCTGGGACTTGTTTCATGAATGGCCCTGGCCACCAGTTCTTTTCCCGTGCCGCTTTTCCCCCGGATAAGAACCGGAGCCTGGGATTTGGCCACACTTGCGATCAGATCAAAAAGCCGCTGCATGGGCGGACTCTGACCCAGAATGCCATAAAACCCTTCATCCATTAAAAGGGTTTTCCGGAGATAGAGGATCTCCTCCTTCTGGCTCAAGGTTTCGGAGATATCGGTCAAGGTTTCGACGATGCCCACCGGGTCTCCATCCGGCCCGGACATCAGCACCGCCGATTTGAGAACGTGAATGGGCCTGCCGTTTTTACTGGTGAGGACGCACACCTTGCTTTTTACCTTCCCCACACTGAAGAGTTCACACCAGGATTTTCCAGGCGTGGCTGCGGTATATTTGCAACCGGTGCAATTGAGTATACGGCAGGACTGGCCGACGAGCTCTTTTGCGGAAAAGCCGGTCATCCGCTCCATGGCTGGATTCACCGCAGCAATATTTCCGCTCGTATCCACAACAATCAGGCCGTCGCGGACATTCTCCACCACCGCCTGCCAGCAACTTCCAAATTCCATAGACACCTGCTAACTGTTAATAGTGTTAATTAACATTAATAAAACTGTTAATCAAGCTATTAATATATCGGGCGTTCTTTTGCAACATCATTTTTTTAAATTATTGAAAAAAAACATTTTATAATATATATTACCACCCACAGACACGATGGCACACCGGTTGCAGTCTTCTTGCCCCAATAGGGATGTGTTAATCGGAAACACGCGACGTTTACGATAATAAGAAAAAATCATTAGAGGAGACAAAAATGAAAAAACGACAATCTGGATTGAACCTGAGGATGCTTTTTTTCGTGCTGCTTTTTTCAGGCATCTTCCCATCAGGGCCATTGGTCATGGCCGATGAAACGGAAGCGCTGAAAAAAGAGGTCGAAACCCTCAAGAAACAAGTAAATGACCTGGGAGGCCGCCTTGATAAGGCGGAAATTCACACGGCCACCGACAAGCTCTCCCTGGGCTATGAATTAAAAACAACCGCCTGGTCTATTCATCAGGACGACGCCCTCATGGCCCCTTCCGCATTGGTGAATGGGTTCTTTGTCAATTATGACGGCACCCCCTTTGGCGGCTTCAACGGAGCCACCCTAAATCAGTTCCAGACCGCTTTGGCCAACATGGCCATGGGTGGGATGATTCCCCCCGCGGAAAAATATGACGCGGACAACGATATTCTCTACACCAGCCGTTTCAGAATGAACCTGAAATCCAAGGTGAATGACAACCTGAATTTCATGGGACGCCTCTCAGCCTACAAGGTGTGGGGAGACAGCACCGGCGTCAATTTCAATCACGGGAGCATGAGCGACGTCAGCCTTGACGGCACAACCGCTAGTGTTCCGCGCGGCGACACCGTCCATCTCGAAAGGGCCTACATGAACTACAAAAACGAGATTGGCGCGGTTCCCTACAATTTTTCCCTGGGCAGACGCCCCTCCACGGAAGGACCGCCCCTGGAATATGGGGTTAACGCCCTTGAAGGGGGATCTCCCTTCGGTGCGGTGATCAACTGGCAATTTGACGGCGCTTCCCTCAATTTCGACCTGGAGGATGTAACGGGCGTTCCCGGCGCAAGTTTTAAACTTTGCTATGGCGTGGGCTTCGAGAGCGACTACGGCAACAGCGGCTCCATGAGTTCCAATCCCCAGGTGGAGGATGTGCACCTGATGGGTTTTATCTCGGAGCTCTACAACAACGATATGACGAGTCTGGGCCTCATGTACGCCTATGCCCCCGGCCTGACCGACGGCTTCGCTGGAACGACCGTCATGCCCTTTATCGTTTCCAAAGCGGACATGAACCGGGACGGCCTCTCCGAATACTATTTTGAACCCAATTCGGGGGGATATATCAGCCGGATGGAGCCATCGGAAAATATCGGCGACTGGCAGGCGGCCTCCCTTCTTCTCAGGACCTCCCTTGAGAAGCTCTCTGGAACCCATCTTTTCCTGTCAAGCTCCTGGAGCAATACAAATCCCTCAAAGGTCTCTGAGATGCCCTTCTATGAGATGATGGGAATGGGCCTATTGAGTTCAAACGGCGACCTTGAGACCCATGATGGATACAGCGTTTACACCGGCTGTCAGATTCCCATGCCCGGCTCCGGCAAACTTGGCCTTGAATACAACTGGGGCTCCAAATACTGGTTCAACTTCACCGGCGCGGAAGACTCTCTCGCAGGCAGCAAACTCGCCGCGCGGGGCCAGGTGTTCGAGACCTATTATCACCAGCCGGTGGTGGGCGACCACTTCTTCCTGACCGCGGGGGGCCGCTACTATGATTACGATTATACCGGCAGCGGAAATCCGCTGGGCGCGCCGGTCAAGATAAGCGACGTGATGTCGACCGATGCCCTATTCCCCGTGACAGACACGGTCTGGGATATCTACCTATCGGCAACCATGAAATTTTAACCCTGTTCAACCCCAAGAGAAAGGAACATACGTCATGATAAAAAAGAACCGCACCATTTTATTGATCGTTATCGCCCTTGTGGGCCTCGCTTTCACCGTTCACGCCGAAGAGGGTGATAAACGAAAAGGGAAATACGCCTACCGGAACCTCTATAAAACCTGCCACGAGGCGGACCCCAACGCCCCGGAATCGCCTCCGATCAATCCCGATTCCAAGACCCAGGCCCAATGGGAGAAAGTTTTTGAAACCAAGGATTTCGCCCAGTTCGAATGCGTGGATTCATGGGCCAAACTCTCGGATGAAGAGCTGAAAAACATCTGCGCCTATCTGGTTTCGGGAGCGGCGGATTCGCCGACACCGGCCAAGTGTAAGTAACGGATGGTATTCTGAGACAAAAGGGCGGGTTTAAAAAACCCGCCCTTGATTGGGGAAAAAACATGGAAACAGACATGATAGGTGATCTTTCAACATCGGCTAAATCGATGGGAGTGGCTCTTTGTCTCATTTTTCTTTTGGCTTTTCCAGTCATGGGAGCCGAAGAAATAGAGAAGAAAGGGCCTTCCGACTGGATAATGAAAAACGAACGGATCAGGGCCGGTCACGGCAAATACCCGATCCTGAAACAGGATTTCAAATCGGGCGACGAGATCACACGCGCCTGTCTCTCCTGCCATACCCACGCCGATCAGGATTTCAGAAAAACCATTCACTGGACCTGGCTGGTCGAAGGGCCGGACTCGGAGACGCCCGTTGGCAAATCCGGCTATTCGCTGAACAACTTCTGCATCTCCACAAACAACATGAACAGCAAAAGCTGCCTTGACTGCCACACCGGGTGGAACGGCAAGAAGGGTCAGATCAATTGTCTCTCCTGTCACGGAGCCATTGACTTCAATTTCAATGAAGCATTTGAAGATATCGCCTATTTCAACGGGCTTGGCGACGAAGAGTCCAAGGTGATGGCCAAAGACCTGAAACAAGGCATGCAACGGGCGATAGAGGCCGTGGTGACGCCGGAACGGAAAAACTGCGGCGCCTGTCATTTTAAAGGCGGCGGTGGAAACGGCGTCAAGCACGGGGATCTGGACACATCCCTCACGGCCCCTCCCAGGGATCTGGATGTGCATATGTCCGAGGCGGGCGGGAATTTCGCCTGCACCCGGTGCCACACCACCCAGATGCACCAGGTGGCCGGCCGGACCTACACGCTGCCTGCCTCCACCACCCGGAAAACCCTTCTGGATGATGACCTCCTCTCCAAGATCACCTGCGAATCATGCCACAGCGCCACGCCCCATCGCGGGAATGATAAATTGAACGACCATACGGACAAGGTGGCCTGCCAGACCTGTCATATTCCCGCGTTCGCCCGGGGCGGATTGCCCACCAAGGTGTGGTGGGACTGGTCCAAAGCCGGCGTTCTTAAAGATGGCAAAAAAATCAAAACCGAAGAGTATCTGACCATTAAAGGCGAGATGCGGTGGGAAAAAGAGGTGAAACCGGAGTACTACTGGTATAACGGAACTATCCGGACCCTTACTCTAAAGGATGATATCAATCCCGCCGCTATCGTGAAGGTCAACGAGCCTGTGGGCGACAGGAACGATAAGCATTCGCGGATCTCTCCTTTCAAGCTCTTCAGGGGGAAGCAGCCCTATGACACCCAAACGAACCGATTGCTCGCCCCCTTATTGTCCGGGAAAGAGGGGTATTGGGAAACCCTGGACTGGAAAAGCGCCCTGACCATCGGCATGGATCATATGGGAATTCCATTTTCAGGAGAGTGGGGATTTGTCGAGACCACCTCGGTCTTTCCCACGACCCATATGGTGGCCCCGGCGGAAAAAGCCTTGGCCTGCATCGAGTGCCACAGCGCCAATGGACGGATGAAAAAATTAGAGGGTTTTTACATGCCGGGAACCGGGCGGGCGGCCTGGATCAGCCGTGCGGGTCTACTCATGGCTGGGCTGACATTTTTAGGGGTTTTGGGGCATGGCCTCTTGCGCATGGCATCGAAGGTGAAACGGAGGAATCGATGAAAAAAATGTATCTTTACTCGCGGTATGAACGGTTATGGCACTGGTTCCAGATGGGGTTCATCTTCATTCTCATGGTGACCGGTCTCGAAGTGAATGGCCTCTACACCCTTTTCGGGTATGAAAAGGCCGCCACTCTTCACACAGGGGTGGGGGTGACCTGGCTCATCTCTTTCTTCGTATTCGTGTTCTGGCTCTTTACCACCGGAGAGTGGAAGCAGTATATCCCCACCACGCGAAAAATGGCCGAGGTCATCCGTTATTACGCCATCGGGATCTTCAAAGGAGAGCCCCATCCAGTTCCCAAGCAGATGGACGCCAAGCACAATCCCCTCCAGCGATTGAGCTATCTAATCCTTGCAGCGGCGCTTCTTCCCTTGATGATGATAACGGGATTCCTCTACTGGAAATATAACTCCTGGGAGGCCTGGGGTCTTTCGTTTCTAACCCTTCAGGGCATTGCCTTCGTTCATCTGGCCCTCGCATTCGCCGTCATGATGTTCGTCATCGTTCATGTTTACATGACAACGACGGGGCATACCATCTCCTCTCATATCAAGGCCATGATCACGGGTTTCGAAGAGGTGGAGGACGATTTTCATTCTGAATTCGAAAAGAGGGCGAGACAATGGAAAGAAAAATAGTCTTATGCGTCATCATGTTCTGGCTCTCCACCACCTGCATGGGCTGCACGGCCCACTCCTGGTACGAAGGGGTGAAGGAGACCAAACGACAAGATTGCTACAAGCTCCAAAGCGCCTCGGAGAGAAATCGGTGCTTGGAAGAGGTGGATGGCGCCTCCTACGATCAATACAAAAGAGAGAGAGACCAGATGATCAAGGAGGATGGGGAGAAATAAACGGAAAGCCTCTTTCATCGCCCCCTCGCTTTTTAGTCAACACCTGCCGGGGGCCAACCTTTTGAAAAGGTTGCCAACTCTATATTTAGTGCCTGAACGAAAACCCTCTTTTTTCCCGATTTCCGCGTCAGGCTCAAATTTTAATCCTCGAAAT
>JAGVHJ010000384.1 GCA_020056645.1 Desulfobacterales bacterium | reverse complement strand
GACGCCAAAATCCCTAGGATGACCAGCACCACCATCAGTTCAATGAGCGTAAACCCTTTGTTGTTGTTCATTTTTCTTAAACCTCTGTTTGTTTCCGATTAACCGTTCTTGTAAATAGCGCCTGAACGAAAGCCCTCTTTTTTCCCAATTTCTGCGTCAGGCTCAAATTTGAATCCTCGAAATAGTTCCATGTATTCCTGCGGTTGAAATTTTCGCCTTCCTTGAACTTGAAAAAAATCCTGATTTTCGTTCGGGCACTAAATAGATTGAAGGCGATCCGATTTACGAAATGCCGCACTACAGTTACTGCATCTCACGGCATTGTTCAAGTATTATGAAATCTCTTTCGGGCGGGCGATGTTTTTATGTGACTTCAATAAAAAGCAATTATTTTGAAAAAAAGCAACATTTATTTCTCATATAAAAGAGCTCCTCACACCCGAAAAGACCATTACAAACTCAATGTCATACAGTGAATGTGATTTTGTAATAGGTATTTTATTATGATGATCATTCAAGCCGGCGGCCAGATTTAAAAATCTGGACAAATGGGTTGGGGCGTTGGGCTTAGAAAGCGTTTTGATTGTTCAGATGATGTCACCGCTTTTTTTAAATATGTTTGTCAAACTTTTCAAAAAGTTGGCCCCCGGCAGGGCCGGTGGAGACACATCCCAATGAAGAGGGGGGGGGGGGATCTCATAAATGATTTTCTTTTCGTTTCCACAGGAGGTAAATCGCCGGATAGACCAGCAGCTCCAGGATAAAGGAGGTGAAGAGGCCGCCCACCATGGGGGCGGCGATGCGTTTCATCACATCCGCGCCGGTTCCGATGGACCACATGATGGGCATGAGGCCCATGGCGGTGGCCATGACGGTCATGATCTTGGGGCGGATTCGCTTGACCGCGCCATGGATGATCGCCTCTTTCAGGCCGGAAAGGGTGTGAATTCCTTTTTTTTGGGCTTCATGATAAGAAAGATCGAGGAAAAGAAGCATGAAAACGCCGGTTTCCGCGTCCAGGCCCATAAGCGCGATCATGCCGACCCAGGCGGCGATGGAGATGTGATAATCCAGAAAATACATGAGCCACACGGCCCCGATGGCTGAAAAGGGTACGGCCAGCATGACGATGGCTGCCTTTATACCTGACTTCGTGTTGATATATAAAAGGATGAAGATCAAGAAGAGGGTCAGGGGAACCACGATCTTCAGCCGTTCCGTGACCCGTTCCATGTTTTCGTACTGGCCGCTGAAGAGCACCGTATAGCCTTCCGGGAATTGGACCGACTTGAAAACCACGGCCTTTGCCTCCGCCACATAGGCCCCCATATCCCGGTCCTTGATATCCACGTAGACATATCCAGCCAGTTTGCCGTTTTCGTCCCGGATCATGGCGGGTCCGGTGCTGATGAAAATATCCGCGACTTCGCCGATGGGGATGTGGTTTCCGTCACGGGTCGACAGAAGAACGCGCTTCAATTCATCAATGTTTGACCGGAGTTCCCTGGGGTATCGGAGATTGATCGAATAGCGTTCCCGGCCTTCGATGGTGGTCGATATGGTTTCACCGCCCACGGCGCTCATGATGGTCCATTGAAGATCATCCACCGTCAGGTTGTACCGGGCAAGGGCCTCCCGTTTGGGGACGAAATCCACATAATAGCCACCCCCCACGCGCTCAGCGAAAACGCTTCTGGTGCCTTTGATGGGCTTGATGAGCGACTCAATCTCCTCTCCGATCCGCTGAATCTCCATGAGGTCCGATCCCAGGACTTTTATTCCCAAGGGGGTCCGGACACCGGTCGAGAGCATGTCGATTCTTCCCTTGATGGGCATGGTCCAGGCGTTGGTGCTTCCCGGTATCTGGAGAGATTTGTCCATGAGGGTGATCAGTTCTTCATAAGAGATCCGGTCCGGCCAGATGCGTCTTAACACCGTTTTAAAAACTTCCGGCCAGGAGGCGTAGAAGCGCTCCTTTTCCCGCCACTGGTTTGCCGGTTTCAGCTGAATGGTCGTCTCCATCATGGAAAAAGGCGCGGGGTCGGTCGATGTGTCAGCCCGGCCCGCCTTTCCGAATACGGTTTCAACCTCAGGAAAGCTTTTCAAAATCTTATCCTGAAGCAGAAGAAGCTCCCGGGCCTGGGTGACCGAGATGCCGGGAAGAGTGGTCGGCATATAGAGAATCGTGCCTTCGTTCAAAGGGGGCATAAACTCTTTTCCCAACTTGAAATAGACCGGAACCGAGAGGAGCATTAAAAGAACCGCCCCTGCTATCACCGATTTGGGATGATCAAGGACCCATCGGCACGGTTTTTCATAAAGGAAAAAAAGGAGTCGGCTGACCGGATGTTTTTCTTCCGGGTAGTACTTCCCAATCATTACCGAGTTGATCATGGAAGAGAGAAACCGGGGTTTTATCGACAACGGATCTACTCGCGTAAAAAGCATTCGGACCGCCGGATCGAGGGTTACGGCAAGAAGGGCCGCCGTTCCCAACGCAAGGGTTTTTGTCCATGCTAAGGGAGTAAAGAGCCGCCCTTCCTGATCGATCAGCGTAAACACCGGCAAAAAAGAGACGGCGATGACGAGAAGCGAAAAGAAAACGCTCGGCCCCACCTCCATCAGGGCTTCGAGCCGAACTGTGTGGAAATCGCCCACCCGCCCGTTTTCATTCCAGAGTTCGATCTTTTTATAGGCGTTTTCAACCTCCACGATGGCCCCGTCCACGAGAACACCGATGGATATGGCTATGCCGGTCAGGCTCATGATGTTGGATGAAATACCCAAGAAATACATTGGGATAAAGGCGACAATCACCGAAACCGGAATGGTGATGATGGGAACGATCGCCGAAGGGAAGTGCCATAAAAAGATCAGAATCACGACACTCACAATCACCATCTCCATGATCAGATCGTGCTTTAAATTCTCGATCGATTCCTTGATCAGGGTCGAGCGGTCATAGACCGGAACGATTTCAACGCCATCGGGAAGCGAAGGCCGGGTATCCTCCATTTTTTGTTTTACCCGTTCGATGACATTCAAGGCGTTCTCTTTATGGCGGATGATGACGATTCCGCCCACCGCGTCGCCCTGGCCGTTAAAATCGGCAAGGCCCCTTCGAAGCTGCGGGCCTGTGGTGATGGTCGCCACATTGCCAAGGAATACGGGAGAGCCCCCTTTTTCTTTCACGGCGATTTTTTTCAGCTCTTCCACATCCTTGATATAGCCCCTGGCCCGAACCATGAACTCTTTTCCCGACCATTCGATGAGCCTGCCACCGGTTTCGTTGTTGTTTCGCCGGATCGATTCGGCGATATCCATCAGGGAGAGTTTATAGGTATGAAGAAGATTGGGGTCGACGATGATCTGATACTGTTTTTCGAAACCGCCGACACCCGCCACCTCCGATACGCCGGGAACGCTCTGGATGGCGTATTTCAGGTTCCAGTCCTGGATGGAGCGGAGATAGGCCAGATCATATTTTCCGTTTTTGTCGACAAGCACATATTGGTAGACCCACCCCACCCCGCTCGCGTCCGGCCCGATCTCGGTTTTCACTCCTGGCGGAAGCGATCCTTGAATCTTCGAAAGATATTCGAGGACCCGGCTCCTGGCCCAGTAAATATCCGTTCCGTCCGTGAAAATCACATAGACATAGGAAAAGCCGAAATCGGAAAATCCCCGGACCGCTTTCACATGGGGTGCGCCCAGGAGGGCCGAAATGATCGGATAGGTCACTTGGTCTTCGATGATATCGGGGCTTCGGTCCCACTTGGAAAAGATGATCACTTGGGTGTCGCTCAGGTCCGGAATGGCGTCCAGGGCGATATTTTTCAGGGTGTAAAATGCGAAAATGACCGTGGCGGCCACAATACCGATGACGATGAGCCTGTTGTGGGAGGAAAAGGAGATGATGCTTTTCAACATAAGGAATTCATTATTACCGCTTGAAAAATAGAAAAATATCAAATTCCAGAGAGAAAAAGCCCTTTATATAAGGCGCATGCTGGAATTTCTATATAACTCGATGTTCAAGTTTTTGTTAATTTCCCCAACTCCGGCGTTGGAAAAAAAATTGATCCTCGAAATACGCCATGTATTCCTGCGGTCAATTTTTTTCCGCCTTGGATTTGAACAAATTTCCTAAAAACTTGAATATCGAGTATAACGATTATAGGCAATAACAGGCAATCTTTTTCACAATTGTATACAATATGCTTCACACATTGACAACCAACCATTATTATCCGAAAGATATTTTTATTAGGATCATATATAATAGATTGAAATTAAAATAAAAAATATTTTTATTATTACACGATGTAATATTGTATAAATTCTGCTATGATGCTTTTCAAAATATTCGACGAATGAATATTCGATTTATAACTTATTATAAATTATTTTTTAAACTTTTTAACAAACAAAGGAGAGTAGAAATGAAAAAACTTCCAATTTTATTCATTTTATTAATGTTTTTTGGATTTGCAGGTTCAGCCAGCGCCTTAACGTACAATGCCACTGCCGGAGATCAGGATTATGCCTATGACCGAGACGCATATGACGTTGCGACCAATATGGACCACTATGTTTTTAGAACTAATTCAGGTATATCATCACCCTATACCAATAGTCTGGGATGGATTGCATGGGACTACACACTTCCGAATGAACTTTTGAGCGCTCTTTCCGGTTCAATGACTATCCAGGCGTGGGATATTGATCCTTCTGACGTGATGGAAGTATTTTTTAATTTCGGAAGCAACAGGGAGTATGCGGGAACACTTTCAGGGTCAGACGGCGGCAACGTATCCACCTGGGACACTGCTGCGGCGAATGGCACCACCGCTTCTCTAAGAGGCTGGAGCTTAACCACATTCAACTTCAGTACTGGTCTTTTAAACGCCTTAACAAACAGCAATGGTTTTTATTTGGAGCTTGATGTCCAGAATGCAGCGAACAGTTGGGCCGCTGTCATCGATTATGCGACTATTAGACTTGATTTTGAACCAGGCGCACCTTTGAACCCCGTCCCTGAACCAACCACCATGCTCCTGATGGCTCTTGGTTTAATCGGTATTGCCGGTGCACGGAAAAGAATAAACAAGTAGTTCGCTATCATCATTAAGATCATGAAAGAGCGGGGTTGAAAAAAATCCCGCTCTTTTTTTTTAAATAGATCAAATACTACCTAATGT
>JAGVHJ010000426.1 GCA_020056645.1 Desulfobacterales bacterium | reverse complement strand
TTTTGGATGAGCAGGGGGAATGACGGCTCATAAACGACTTGACACATTCATGACCCTTTCTTTATAGTTGAAACATCAGCCCCTACTATTTTTATCAATACGCCATGCAGGCCAGGAGGATTTCATGCCAAGCGTCCTCATTATTGAAGACGACGATTTCGTGAAAAATATGTTGAAGCAGACCTTTGAACGGGCCGGCTACATGGTTGAAACCGCGGAAAACGGCCTTGCCGGGATCAAGCGCTACCAATCCAGACAAAGCCTATTTGAACCGTTTGATGTGGTGATAACCGATCTGATCATGCCTGACATGGAGGGGATTGAAACCATCGCCGCCCTGAGGAAAAACAATCCGAAGGTAAAAGTGATAGCTATCTCTGGCGGCGGTAAAAACCGGTCAGAAGATTATTTGAACCTCGCCCAGAAACTGGGGGCGAAGAAGACCTTCACAAAGCCCGTGGACCGGGACGCCTTGTTAAAAGCGGTTAAGGACCTGATCGACGAATCATGGGAAAAAACTTGAGCCCTCCTTTCGTGGGAGGTTTATTCCATTTTGCATTCAAGATGATGCCAAGGCGGCAGGGAGGAGCCCCCCAAGATGTATATGGAATCCGTCGAGGAGCCGACGACGCAGCCAACAAAGGTAGCCGCTTTTGAATGCAAATGGAATAGGACTCATTAAAACATAAAGGTAACCTTGGCGAGCCACAGGTTCCATCGGCGCACATCATAGCTATCGTCATACTGTATCATCACCTGGTTGTTCCCGTCTATGTAGTGATCTTCAAACTTAACGATCCAGTTGGGGTTGATATCAAACCGCAGCGAGAAGATGATCTCTTTCTGAAAGGCCTGGTATTTCAACCTGTCGCTGGCGGATCCGTCCCGATCATCCGCCTTGTCATAAAACTCGGAGTAGGCGACGCCCCCCTCAAACCAGTCACAAAACCGGTAGGCCACGCCTGAATACCATCCGAGGAGCTTTTCCCTTCCCGATTCCCGATAAGAAATGGCCGGAACAAAGAGATCGTAATCGATGGTCATTCTCTCATATTCGTGGGTGATCACGAGGTCGTTCCAGATATACTCCATTGAGTATACGGTTGTGGCGAAGGGTTTGTATTCCAGGGCAAAAGGAACTGTAAAATCGGTCTCTCCTTCGATCTCCATATCAAGACTGATGTTGGACACACTTAAGGTCAGGCCTGAAAGAGGCGTGAGCCATTTGACCCTGCCCGAAAGAGATTGGTTCGCCTCAATAGAGGTGATTTCACTGATTCCGCCTAAAGCAATAACTCCCTGGGCGGTCCCGCTGTCGTTGGTGACGTTGTTGGCGCCTGCCTGAAACTGATAGGAGAGCGATCCGGCAACGCCCATGCCGATATCGCCATACATGCAGATGCCATTGGTGGCGAGAAGAGAGTCCCGCAGGATATCGAAATAGACGCTCTGGGGGAGGAAGACGCCGGTCCTGACAGCATCCACGTCCCTTGACTCATTGTAGAGTCCCAGGGGCGCCTTCATCCTGCCGGCCCGGAGGCCCAGCCACTCCCAGAAATAGTAATCCGCATAGGCCCAATCCACGACGATTTCATCGTTTCCGATGTTTCCTAAATCTCTTGCAAAAAATTGAACCCCAAGCCGGAGTCTTTTTGTAAGTTTGTTAGAAAAATTGAGTCCCAGTTCATTGATCTGGAATGAGCCATCTTTCATACCGACAAAATAGTCGTATTCATCCGATTTCATATATCCCTGGGAGATGAATCCATGGATATCCACAGCTCCTGCGTTAAAAGCGAACGATTCCGTCAGGATAAATAAACCAAAAACGAGTTGTACGATTATCTTTTTTTTCATCACAGCTCTCCTCAATCAGTCTACGATATCCATCACGGCGACCCCGTCAAGGGGCGCGCCGGGAGCGACATAGCCAATGGCGCCATCCGTCTCTGAAACAAAACGGATCATTTCTTCGGCGGAATTGATGGATTTCGGCATCATGCCTTTTCCGGTAAACACCATGTTGTTCCAGTAACGCTTGAACTGAGCCGCTGACTTTTTCGTGAATTTTTTTACAAATTCCTCGTGGCACTCCGCTTCCGGCATCAGGACAAATTTGACCTCCGTGCTCTTTTCATCTTCCCAGGTGAGCTTTTTCCCGAGGAAGATGTTCATCACATCTTCACTGGAAATCTGTTTCAAGGGGGATTTGGCATTCACGATGATGAGGACTTCCGCCTTTGTGAGAGAAGGGACGAACACGGCCAGTATCATCAGCAGCACGGCAAAAATACTTTTTTTGCTTAAAATGCTGACTCCGGATAAGCTGTTCATGACATTTTCTCCTGCAATATGTTAAAAAAACTGCAAAGCTAAATAAAAGAAAGGCATGTAAACGAGATTTTGAAGATGTTGATATGTATAACTTTTTCATTGACGATTTGTCAAGCGGTAAAAAAATTCTCTAAACGGAGCCTATCCCCATGACGGAAGCCAAAACCAAAAACCTTGCATATGTGAGCCTGATCGCCGCCATGGTCATCTGGGGCGGCTCCTTTATCGCGATCAAGATCGCTTTTCAAAGCTACGACCCCATGGTGGTGATGTTTGGAAGGATGGCCACGGCCAGCATCATCTTCATCTTTTTTATTAAACGCCTGCGTCAGACCCCCTGCTGTTCAGGGGACATAACGGCTTTTCTGCTCCTGGGATTTTTCGAACCGTGTCTTTACTATACGCTTGAGGCGAATGCGCTGGTGAACACGAGCGCATCACAGGCGGGCGTCATCACAGCCATGTTGCCCGTTCTGGTGGCGGTCTCGGCATGGATCATCCTTCAGGAAAAGATAAGGGGCCGAACCGTGTCCGGTTTTTTACTGGCCGTGGCCGGCGCATGCATCCTAAGCATCGGTGGAGAGCCCACGCTTCATGCGCCCAATCCGGCCCTGGGAAACTTTTTGGAATTTTTAGCCATGGTTTCCGCAACCGGTTACGCCCTGATTCTCAAAAAATTATCCAACCGGTATCCGGCCCTTTTCCTCACAGCCGTTCAGACCCTCATCGGATTGCTCTATTTTTCGATCACTCTTTTTCTGCCGGAAACCGTGCTTCCTCGGCGCTTTGACCCCGAGGCGTCAGCCGCCATCTTGTTTCTGGGCGCGGTGGTGACCTTCGGCGCCTATTTTCTCTATAACTATGGTGTCAAGCAGATGCCCGTGAGCCGGGCCACGGCCTTTGTAAGTTTGATCCCGGTTTTCGCCATATTGCTGGGATGGCTGATCCTCAATGAAACGCTCACGCCCATCCAGTTCGCATCGTGCGGCCTGATTCTCGCGGGCGTATTTCTCAGTCAGGCGTAGCGGTTTTCCATCGCCATATCAAATCCGCCTTACCGTAAACCTGTGAGCCGCTTCAGGAAACCGCTTCGATCTCCGCCACGATCTTTTCCACGGCGGCCACCGGATCTTTGGCGTCCCGGATGGGCCGACCGATCACCAGATAGTCAGCCCCTTTCTGGATGGCTTCTTTTGGCGTGACGATGCGTTTCTGATCATCTTTTCCCACAGGATCCCACAGGGGACGGATGCCGGGGGTCACCGCAAGAAAACCGGGTCCCAGGGACTTTTTGATCTCTGAGACCTCCTTGCCGGAGCAGACCACGCCATCCAATCCGGCCCCCTTGGCCATTTCCGCCCGCTTGAGAACAAGGGACTTCAGATCCCCGGCATAGCCCGGCTGAAATCCTGCCGTGGCCAGATCATCGCCGGAGACGCTTGTTAAAACAGTAACCCCCAAAAGGGTCACCCTGTTTTTTCCGCCTCGGACCGCGGCAAGAAGCATCTCTTTCGACTCGCCGCAATGAACGGTAGCGAGGGCCACGTCCAGGTCCGCGATGCGGTTTACGGCGCGCTCCACGGTGACGGGGATATCGTGAAGCTTTAAATCGAGGAAGACCTTTGCACCGCCCTTGTCGTTGATATACCGGATGATCTCCGGCCCCGCGCTGATAAAGAGCTCCAGCCCGACCTTGAACATGCCCACATGGTCCGCAAGAAGATTCACAAAGGCCATGGCCGATTTCTGGTCTGGCACGTCCAAGGGAAAAACGATATACTCTTTTGCCTGTTTCATTCATTGACTCCAGAATAAAATAAGGGGTTATTCGCCATACTGCTGGTTCATCCATGAGCGGTATTCACCGCTTTTCACCCTATCCACCCATGCCGGATGGTCCAGATACCAGAGAATGGTTTTCCGGATTCCGGTTTCAAAGGATTCCTGGGGTTCCCAGCCAAGCTCATTATGGAGCTTGCTGAAATCGATGGCGTATCTCCGGTCATGGCCTGGCCTGTCCTTCACGAAGGTGATGAGATCCCGGCGCTTCTTCCCGGACCGGCAGGGGTTGATCTCGTCCAGTAGATCGCAGATGGCCGTCACCACCTGAATGTTCTCCATTTCGCACCGGCCTCCAATGGCGTACATGCCGCCCCTTTTTCCCTGGTTCATGATGAGATAGATGGCCCGGCAGTGATCGGCCACAAAGAGCCAGTCCCGGATATTCCTGCCGTCGCCATAGACGGGCAGCGGTTTTTCGTTCAGGGCGTTTTCGATGATCAGGGGAATCAATTTCTCCGGAAACTGGTAGGGTCCGTAGTTATTGGAGCAATTGGAGGTGGTCACGGATAGTCCATAGGTTTCGCCATAGGCCCGGACCAGATGGTCCGAGGAGGCTTTAGAGGCCGAGTAGGGGCTGTTTGGCCGGTAAGGGGTCTCTTCGGTGAAAAACCCGGCGTTCCCCAGGGAGCCATAGACCTCATCGGTGCTCACATGGTGGAAATGGATGGCGCGGGAGGCGTTAAACCGCCGAACTGTTTCAAGGAGCCCGTAGGTTCCCATGATGTTGGTCATGATGAACGCGTCCGGGTCGGCGATCGATCGATCCACATGGGATTCCGCGGCAAAATGGCACACCGTGTCGATCTCGTATCGTTCAAAGAGCGCCGCCATGCTCTCCCGGTCACAAATATCGGCTTGTTCAAACACATATCTGTCGGCGAACCTATCGGAAATCCCATCCAAGTTTTCCGGATTTCCGGCATAGGTGAGCTTGTCCACGTTGACAACTCGTCCGGTGAAGCTCTTTTCGGAAAAAAGATAATGAATAAAATTGGACCCGATAAACCCCGCGCCGCCCGTTACAAGTATATTTTTCATCGTAACCCCTCCTCTCATGGTTGCCGCTTTTTTTTTCTTGATCAATGGAACGTTCCGCCTGCTCTTTATCGTAAAACCTCTCCTTCATAAAGGTTTTTTTCTCCGGTTCAAGGCATGATTCAAGAAATCTGTTGAATCCAATGGATTCGAAATGGTATAGGCTTAGAAGAATCCGGACGGTCATTATTCATGAAACGGAATGATGTCCATTTCAGACAAAACCGGCACGTTTTTAACCATCGGAGAAACGATTCGCTTGATACTCCCATGAACACCTTGCCCCAATACCATGTGGCCTCTGGAACTTACCGGATAGACACTAAAAAACCACTGATCCTTCAGGCCTTTTTAGGAACCTGCGTGGCTGTCGCCGTTTTTGACGATAAGAAGGGGGTGGGAGGCATTCTCCATTCCCTGCTCCCTGAACCCGTATCCAGCGGATTTCCACTCTGCCCAGGGAAATATATATCAACGGGTCTGCCCCAATTTTTAAAAGAGTTGCAAACAAAAGGCGCTACTCCCCGCAATATGAAAGCCTATATCGCCGGAGGCGCCCTGATCGCCCCCCTCAATCAACAGGATGTGTGCCTCAATATTGGGGGCCGCTCGGCCCAGATGGCGGGGAAACTCCTTCAGGAACATGGCGTTCCCATTGTCAAATCGGAAACCGGGGGCTTTATGGGCTACAGCCTGAATCTGAACATGGAAGAGTGGTCCTGTGATATCTCCCCCGCGGTGCCTTTCGAGCTGACCCTTCACCAGAAAAATTTCAACAACCGCCCGCCAAGCCTGGCGGATCTGAGAAAAAAAATAGCGAACCTCCAACCGGTCCCCCAGATTATCTTCTCGATCTTAAAAATGACCCACGAAGAGAACGTCTCCATCCGGGAGCTTGCAGCCGAAGTCCGGAAGGATCAGGTGCTGACGGCCAGAACGATCCACCTGTGCAATTCGGCCCTCTTTTCCGTTCGGCGCAAAATCGATTCGATCGACGACGCCATCGCCATCCTGGGCCATGATATCTTTTCCAGCTTGATTCTCTCGGTGGCGGTAAAAAGTTACTTCGATCACGCATCCACCGGATACTCCCTGAGTAAAGGCGGGCTTTACCATCACGCGCTGGGAACAGCCATCATTTCAAAAAAACTCGCCGAGATGGCCCTCCCGGCTGTTCAACCGACCGTGGCCTATACGGCGGGCCTACTCCACGATATCGGGAAAGTGGTCCTGGACCAGTTTGTCATGAACACCTTTCCGTTGTTCTACCGGATACTCATGAAAGAGAAGCGGCCCATCATCGAGGCCGAAAAGAAGATCCTTGGCGCCGATCACACCGTCATTGGCGGCGAACTGGCTGAATCATGGGATTTTTCCGAAACCCTGATGCAGGTGATCAAGAACCACCACTCCCGGCCCGCAGAAAATCAGACCGGCGGTCTCTCCTCCCTGGTCGCCCTTGCCAATCTTCTCATGCACATGTTCAGCGCGGGACCGGAGCTTTATCTGGTCGATACCGGACATCTGGAGCCCCTTCTCACGATCAACGGATTATCAATCCCCCAATTTCCGGATATTGTGGACGCCATTCCGATACAATCCCTTTCCGCTTCTCCGGAACTTTCGATCATTCAAGGATGATGATTTTATGGACCTATCTCCTGGGAAAAAAGAGTTATTGAAACAAATACCCGGCGTGGATACGCTCCTTGAGGCGCTCAAGTCAGAGAGTCTCGCGGCGGGCATCCCCCAGACCGTTATTGTTAACGCCACCCGGATGGTGATCGGAGAAGTGAGAAACCGGATCCTCTCCATGGAGGAACCGGGGGAAAACGAGCGAGAATTGATGGCGGAAGGGGCGCTCCTGAAAAAAATCCATGACCGGATCAAAAAGGAGATGACGCCCAATCTCAGGCGGGTGATCAACGCCACAGGTATTGTGGTGCATACCAACCTGGGCCGTTCCCTGCTCGCGGCTCCGGTCATCGAGGAATTAAAAACCATCGCGGGCTGCTATTCCAATCTGGAATTCAATCTTGAAACAGGAAGACGGGGCCTCAGATACACAGCGGTCGAAAAGCTCATCTGCGGCGTCACCGGATGCGAGGCGGCCATGGTGGTCAACAATAACGCCGCCGCCG
>JAGVHJ010000076.1 GCA_020056645.1 Desulfobacterales bacterium | reverse complement strand
TGAAAAGGGGGTTCATTTTGCCTCTGATGCGGGAGGCGACGACGCTCGCCAATCTGCCCAATACCATTCCGCTTGCGTCAACCAGGACCCATCGGGTCTCGACATCCGAATTTTTCGCACTATATGTGTACTTTTTCACGTACCTGCTCCTAACTAACGATATATTAGAGAAAAAATAATCTGTTTTAATTAATGGAACCGCCCGATGATGTCAAGAAAAATAAAAAAAGTGTCTGCAAATTATTTTTTTCATTGTTTCATCATGGGCCACTCCATACCACAACTCCCTTGAATTTTCAAAACTTCTTTTCCTCAACTGAACATTTTCGTCCGAAACAAAAAAAAGAGGGCGCCCAGGATACAGCACCCGGCCCACAGGTAATCGAGGGTTATTTTTTCCTTGAGATAAAAAACGGAAAAGGGGACAAACACCAAGAGGGTTATCACTTCCTGGATAATTTTGAGGTGTCCCACGGTCATCACCGAATGACCGATACGATTGGCCGGAACCTGAAGCAGATACTCGAAAAACGCGATACCCCAGCTGACAAGGGCCGCCACTATCCACGGCCTGTTTGATAAATTTTTCAAATGGGCATACCAGGCAAAGGTCATGAACACATTGCTTGACATCAACAGCAGGATCGTTATCAGTAGCCTGTTCATCGATCACATATCTCCTATCGTCCGAGGAATCGGTGGTCTTAACCCATCGATAAAATTAGAGCGACTTATACCCGATTTTCATGAATCCCTCCATCAAAATCGCCCAGCTCAGCGCCCGGAGCGCCGCGCGCCGTTTAACCATTTCCAATTGACAATCCCTCTGTCTGGGTAGTATAAATAGCCCCATTTTAATTAAAGAGCGAGTGTTCGTGCCCATGAAAAAAATGCTTTCCCAATTGATGACAATAACCCATATGGGCTCAAAAAAGCTGATAGTCCTCATCAGAGAACAGATCAGTCTCATCGAGGTGAAGATTCTCTTGACGGGGCTGATTCTTGCAATCGGGCTCGGCGTATATCTGGGCTACCTTTTCTTTACCGATTTCAATTCCTATAAAATCATGTCCTCAGCCGCCATGCTGAACATCATGGGAGGACGATCCCTGGGCATCGCCGTCTGCCTCTCCGCCAACCTCTCTCCCGCAGTCACCATGTCATACAATTTCTTTTTGGAGACGATGACGGTTCTGATCACCTATAGTATTTTTGTTTTAATCATGCGGGATGTCATTCAGCCGAAACTTTTTAAACACGCCGTGAGGCAGGCGGAGCTGGCTGCGGAAAGACAAAAGACACGGATCAAACGATATGGGGCCATCGGTCTCTTTCTGTTCGTCATTTTTCCTTTTTTTATGACCGGTCCCGTCATCGGCGCACTGATCGGCTATCTTCTCAATTACAGACCCGCCGTCAACTTCCTCATCGTCCTCTGCGCCACGCTCACATCCATCGTCTTTTATACCCTTATGGGAAACCAGGCCATCCAATATATCGAGCAATTCTTCAATATCGATCTTTTAAAAAAATGGACGGCGATCATCTCCCTTGCTCTCATCGTTATTTTTCTAATCTACCATATGAAAACCATCAAAAAGTACCTGAACGGCCTGGATGATGATTAAAACTCCATGTAACTCGATTTAAAAGAAGCTCGATCCATCCCAGCAATGGGTGCAGAGCTTCTCTTTTTCGAGACCGATGGCCATCACCAGATCATCAAGGCGTTGATAGGTCAAGCTCGTCAGTTTCAGCCGTTCGCAGATGTTGGCCACCATCGCGCTATGCCTTTCAGACCCATTCTGCTGATAGTCAGATAGGTTGGCCGTATTCATGCCGTCAATATCGGCAATCGCCTTTCTTCCGGCAAGATCAAGGGTGGAGCGAGAGGTGGAAAAGTTCAAAAACTCACACGGGTAGATCAGGCACGGACACGCGATGCGCATATGGAGCTCCTTGGCCCCATACTCGTAGAGAATCTGGACATTATCCTGAAGCTGGGTTCCCCGTACAACGGAATCGTCACAAAAAATAATCCGTTTTCCATGGATGATCTCCCGGATGGGGATTAACTTCATTCTAGCGACCAAATCCCTGACCGACTGATTTTGGGGCATAAAGCTTCTGGGCCAGGTGGGTGTGTATTTCACATAGGGTCTCATGTAAGGAATCTTCGATTCATGGGAAAACCCAAGGCCGTGACCAATGCCTGAATCGGGAATGCCCGCGACCAGGTCGCCACTCATTTTTTCCCTTTTGGCCAACGCCCGCCCGCAATTATATCGGACCTGTTCTGTATTGATCCCCTCGTAGCTCGACGCCGGATACCCATAATAGACCCAGAGAAATGAGCATATCTGCATCTTCTCTCCAGGAGCCTTAACCTGTTCGACACCATCCGGCGTGATAAAAACGATCTCTCCCGGCCCCAGGAACCGCTCTGTTTCAAACCCCAGGTTGGGGAACGCGGAGGATTCCGAGCTCGCGGCAAAAGCGTCATGCCTTTTTCCAATCACGATGGGGGTTCTTCCCAGCCTATCCCTAGAGGCATAGATCCCTTTTTCGGTTAAGACAAGGAGCGAGCAAGATCCTTTGATGGCGGTCTGGGCCTCGGATAGGCCATCGATAAAATTGCCGGCCCGGCATATCAATGCTCCCACCACCTCAGTGGGGTTGGCGCCACCCCCGCTGGTCTCCGAAAAATGGACGTTCCGCGCGAAGGCTTCCTTTTCGAGCTCATCGATATTCTTGATTTTTCCCACCATGACCACGGCGAAACGGCCCAAATGGGAATTGAAAACAATGGGCTGGGCGTCGGTGTCGCTGATAATCCCAATCCCCATCGTACCGGTCAACTCATGGAGCGCCGATTCGAATTTATTTCTGAAATAGGCGTTTTCCAGGCTGTGAATGGAGCGGTGAAAGCCGTCTTTCGAATCATAGGTGGCGATCCCGCCCCTTCGGGTTCCCAGGTGGGATAAATAATCGGTTCCATAAAAAAGTTCATGGATACATTCATCTCGAGACGCGCAACCAAAAAGTCCACCCATTTCTGCTCCTTAGCTATGATTGAAAAAATAAATATTATATTCAATAAAGGCGCCGCACCCCAGTGTCAAGCCAGATTCATTAAAAAGGCAGGGAATCGCATGTAGAATAGGGCTTGGTGAGTGATTTACGTAATAACTTGAATTGATTATCAATGCATCCGGCGACCAGCTTTTAAAAAACGGGGCAAAGAGGTTTTTAGATAGTGTTGATTGAACCTTTATTTTGATATGTTTGGCAACCTTTTCAAAAGGTTGGCCCCCGGCAGGGCCGAAGGAGACGCATCCCAAATGCGATTATCCTGATTAAAAAGGC
>JAGVHJ010000562.1 GCA_020056645.1 Desulfobacterales bacterium | reverse complement strand
GATGTTAGTGTTGTTTTCATCTAAACTCATATGAAGCTCCTCCTTGATATGTGAATTTTTAAATCGGGTTCTTCGGTTAATACAGGCTTTAATTATTGCCGCCCGTGGATAAGTGACATCATGCTCCGCACGAATACGGCGAATGGAAGCCTGAAGCAAAGTGTATGGGTAAGGTAAGCCTTGAAGAATGCCCCGCATGGTTTCTCCCGCAAGGTTTGGAGGAATATTTTCCGATTTTCCCAGAACAGCCGTTGATACCAAAAGCCTAAAAAGGGATAAAACATCCTTCTCCTTTGGGCCGTGAACGATCTGTATATCTTCGAAGTGTTGACTTATTTTCTCCGCCATTCCTGAAACGGTATCAACGATCCAGAAACGAATGGCGATGCGCGCTGCATTGGGTGAAAGCCCTAAAACATAAAACCGGTTTCGCTCATTCTTATCTATAATGTACGAGCCATTCTCGATTGATCTGAAAAGGCTTTCAACCGCTTTAACGCCTCGGTCAGGATCATCCTTGGGGGGTTCCCCGAAGAGATCCGGAAGCTGACGTTCAAGATCACACTCTTTTTCAGCCCAGAATACCGTGGAAGCATCACCCACCTGCATTCGCTGTTTGGAATCTTTAGAAAGAAGATGATTCAAGGCCGTGGTGTAGGCGAATACCGCATTTTTTCCCACAGGGGCATTGGCCCCTTGGGATTTTGAAAAGGATTTAAAGGCGTCGAGGTTGAACGATACGATGTTTGCCCCAGATGTTTGAGCACCGTAAACCCCTTTTATGGGCGGATGAAGTCTTTCAAATTCTTCTTTTTTTCCTGTAACGAGACAAATAGCGCACTCCTCTTGGCCGCTGGATGGCTTCACATGGGAAATCGCCGATTTCACAACTGGACGTTCGGAAACGAGCCATGAGTCACCAGCGAGTTGAAAAGTGATATTACCGCCTTCGCTGATAAGCTGTTGCCAGGTATCGCCAAAACCTTGCAACAAGGTCACCTTTTCTTCCCTTCTTAAAAAAGACCTGACCGCTGAAACACCTTCATCTGACACTATGGATAGTTCCTCTATTTTCTCTTTAAATGCCTCATGCTGCTCAGCGACGCGTTCTGGTTTGCCTTTCAGGTCAACCCCCAAAACATATTCCGGGTTATCCCAAAATAAGTTAGAGGCGATACCGCTTGTCTTTTTCACTGCTTGTGGCACAAGAAACCGTTTCGCCCTCCGTTTTTTTCCGTCCCCTTCATAGGTTGAATTGATGCTAATTGGCGTGCCATCGGATTTCAGAACAATCACGAACGGAATCTCTTTCCACTCAAAACCCGAAGGAGCCATTTTCGAATCAGAATCAGATGATTTCCGATCATAATAGTCTTTAAGCGCCTGAAGTATCATCCTCTCACCTCCTCTGAATTCGAACGATCCGGCACAACGATCACACCGTTTTTCAATTCCGTTCTAAAAAAGAGCGGTTTGACATCCTTGGGATCTGAAAAATCCATATCGTAGAGCATCCAACCCAGATCTCGATTTTCAGGGATAGGTAAAGCGGGATCCGTCTGTGGATTTACAAGACGGAAATCCGCCGAGAATTCTCTACAGCCAAGATAAGGCTGATTAAAACACTGCCCCTTTTTCGCCCGCCGTTCGAACATGGCGGCGTATTTGGCGGGTGTTTCATCTTCCCGGTTTGTTTCCCGATCTTCTTTGTCTTCCAGGTATTCCGGCGTGGGGTTATAAACCTTGGAGCGTTTTTCAGGAGAAATATAGTCGAATTCGGCAAAAAGCCTGTATTTGACATCCCTTAAGAAAAGACCCGCCCGCTGCTGCCTATCCTCTTCGATGAATATCTGTTTTTTCCGGGTTGACGCCACCGCCCCCACTTCATTTCGTCTTACCGAAATCCATCGAATGGGCGAAAGCACTTCGATCCGCTTCACCTGCCAAAAGATGGCGGGCTTCCATAAAATAGCGTCGAAAATCGCACGAGCGGCAGAGGGGGTTATCACATCGTAACTGACCCTCTCCACCTTCATTTCCGGTCGGGTAAAACAGGCATATGGCCCGCTTACCTCCAGACAAAATCCTTTCATGGTTCACCTCTCGTTTTTGTCATTTTTTTCCTCCAGGTTACCTTATTAAACCATCAGATCCTCAGGAGCCCAGCCACGGCCAAACAGATCGAGCCCATGACTTGAATTATAGGGTCCGAGCCATGCCCAGAAACCGGGCCATAACTCCTCAACCATTCCTTCACGGTTCATTTTCTCAAAGTCCCTTTTAGAAACATTGACCGTATACCGTTGAAGTTTCCGAACATTATTGCGGGTGGGGCCGATCCGCCTCAATTCGTTCATCCATAATTCACTCTGCCCGTATTTCACGAAAAGAGGTTGGGAAACATCCTCTATCAGGTTAAATGATTTGGCGGCAGTCCGGAAATGAACACGGACCTGGGGTGACGCCTCATTTTCCAACCACACTTTGAAATTGCTTCCCGTGTCGTTGACTCTGCTGTAGAACAAAGAAAAATACCGGGTAAATGCGTCTGGTTGCTGAGAGTCGAATCCAGATAGGGTCATCAATTCTTTGGTTGTGTCTTCTCCTTTGCGGAGCAATCCCATGGGTGCGGGCTTGGGCGGGATAAAAACATGCACCTCACCCAGTCTTCCCGTTATATTGAGATTGCCTTCCCGATTGCATCGTCCCCCCGCTTGGGCGATAGAATCCAGGCCAGCAAGAGCACGGTAAACAACGGGGAAGTCAATATCAACCCCCGCTTCCACAAGCTGGGTGCTGATGACGCGAATGGGCGACCCGTTTTCAAGGTTTTTTTTAATTTTTTGAATGATTGCCGAACGGTGATCTCCGCACATAAGCGCGGAAAGATGAATCGTTCCTTCCGGCATGAGCCTGAACAATTCATAACAGCCCCTGCGCGTATTGACCACGCAAAGAACCTGGTCGTATTGCTTAAGGTTTTCAGCAATTTCTTCCCATGTGGATGGAGCGTTCAAGTCTTTCGGGTAGATGGTTTTCGTCCGTTTGAGCTTTTCATAAAGCTGGGAACGATCTGGGATGATCTCATGGGGTTTATCCAGATTCGGCAGGGCTGGTTGTGTGGCGGTTGCAAGAAGCAGGCTTACTCTGTAATGCCGGGTTAAATGATTCATGACGCTGACGCAGGGTTCAAGAAGAGTTGGCGGCAATAACTGTGCTTCATCAAGGATGACAACGCTGTTGACGATGTTGTGAAGTTTGCGGCACCGGCCCGGTTTTGCCGCATACAAAGACTCAAAAAACTGAACGTTTGTGGTAACGATTACAGGCGCGTCCCAATTTTCGGAGGCAAGCCTTGAACGCTGGGTCTCCTTTTCTGGATCAAGGTTGCTGTGATGCTCGATAATATTTTCTGATCCGAAAATATCCGACAAAATTTTTGCGGTTTGCTCGATGATGCTTGTGTAAGGAATTACATAGATAATGCGATCTTTTCCATGTTTTACAGCGTGGTCAAGGGCAAAGGCCATTGCGGAAAGTGTTTTACCGCCTCCCGTCGGAACACTGAGAGAAAAAAGCCCTGAGTTGTGATGGGCCGCAACCCGGCAGGCCGATAAAATATGATTTCTGATGACATTGATGGGTTTTTCAGGATCTTTTTTCGTCATATGCGCCATGTGATGGTCGAAAAGAGTCTTCAAGTCAGCCAGATTGGGATATTCCCCCCGAATTTTTGAGTTGAGCGGCGTCATGAAACTTTCTGTATCCAGATAATCGGCATCGACCAGACAGGAAAAAAGCATTCTGACCCACAAATGAAAATGCTCTTTTTTGATAAAAGATGGCAACTTGGTATCCTGACAGGTGTTTTTACCAAACTCATCTGCGGCTGAACGAATCCGGGTCAGATTGTTTTTCCCCTCTTCCAGCCGGTTTTCAAGAGAAGCCTTGCCCGTGTCGGCGGAATAATAATCGGGGAGACCGGCATGATGCCCCGCCGCCAGATAGGCATAGATCAATCCAATTTGAGAGCCAAAGCAATCCAGCGCATAAGCGGCCCCGGCGCTTGAATGGTTTATTCTTCCTTTGCCTGTTCCATCGTACTCAGAATCATCAAGGTCGTTTTCTCTTAAAAGATAGGCCTGAAACTCATCGGCGGCCTTTCCCATGTCATGAAGCCATCCGGCGTTCCTTGCCCAATCTTCAGAGTAAAACTTTCTCGCTGATTGAGCCGCTCGTTCCGCCACCTGCTTCAAGTGGTCGTAAAGCCCTTGCCATTCTGTCCTGGGCGCACCGTCTTTGCTGTGGGCATAATATTCGT
>JAGVHJ010000069.1 GCA_020056645.1 Desulfobacterales bacterium | reverse complement strand
TTTGACGGAATTCCGATAAACCCTTGCGCCCAACACATGGGCGATCAACTGGGCCCCCAGACAGATTCCGATGACCGTTTTCCCATCGGAGATCGCCTGCTCAATGAATCGCATCTCAGCGTTCAACCAGGGAAATTTTGTCTCATCATGAACCCCCATGGGGCCGCCCATGATGATCAAGCCGTCAAACGCGGAGCGGTCTGGCAAGGTATGGGGTTGATATAAAGGGGTTCCCGAATAGGGAATCTGCCGTTCCTCCATCCATGACGCCATATAGGCAAGGCCCTCAAAGGGTACGTGTTGCAAATAGTGAATTCTCATATTTCATCCCCCACCGATGCGGATTGATCCTTTCTCTTTTATTGATCGCCATGGGAAAGTTTTTCCGCACACTCCGGGCAGATGCCATGGGTAAACTCCGCTTCGGAATGGTCCCTGATATAAGACTCGATTCGACTCCAGTATCCTTTATCATCGCGGATTTTTTTACACCAGGCGCAAATGGGAAGTAGCCCTTGTAAAACCTTGACATCTCTCAAGGCTTTTTCCCGTTCCCAGAGAGCCTCATCCCGTTTCCGCTCCGCCCTTTTTTTTCTGAGGATCACGATGGCCGAAAGCCAGATCGCATAAAGCGCCAAGCTCCGGTTAAAAAAAACCTTCCACAGCTCCCCGCCCGGCGGGGAATAGAAAAAGCCAAGGATCGTGAGAATGGAACCCCCCATGGAAACCCCGATCGTATCTGCATCCGATGGGAGAAAAATCGTAAGAAGGACAACGCCGAGATAAAGGACGCCCATGGCGACCCCCAGTGGCACGGCCAGATCGGCGATAAAGATCAGGACCATGAGAACCCCGCACGCCAGATAAATTTTGATGTTCATGGGGGTAGCTCGCTGTTGATTTCCGGAAAGCACGAAATTCTTATCCATCCCTCTTCCTTTTAAAAAGTTCATGTGGCCCGGGCTCCTTCAAGAGTAAACCTGCCGGGTCTCATGATATGGGGCGAGCTTGAATGGAGCGGTCCAGCCGCTGCAAGGCCTGCCGAAGGAGAAGCCATAAACCTCCCGGTAATCGGACGGCGTGATGTCGAAAAATCGGGAATGGTTTTCATGGCCTCAAGAATCGCTTCATCGGCAAGGTCGGTGGGGCATTGTTGAAAAAATGGTTTATTCTCCATGGTATATCGCCGTTGAAATTGTCTCTGGCAAACGATATATCCGGAGAGAATCCGAAAAGCTTTTTCAGGTGGCTGGTATTGCCGGTATTTTTCACCTCTCAGGACCTGAACAAACGCATCTTTTCTTATTCCTGTGTCTGTATAGGTTAAGGACAAAGAGGAACCGTATACGAGGCCCGTGTGTAGCCGGTGAGAGGGGTGATGCGAAATGGTCATTTGACATCACCCGCCTCGATACGGTTATATTAATTTTTTTCTTATAGTTATAGTTCTAGCGGAATGACCGCGTTCACGAGCTGAAGCTTCGAGAGGGCGTCAACCGCCTGCTGGTTCATGGCCTGGTCCGTTGAGAGCAAAATAATGTTCTCCACACCATCCACCTCACGCCTTCCCACCGTCATCTGGGAGATGTTGATACCTTGCTCGCCCAGGGCGGTGCCGATACTTCCAATGGCGCCGGGTTTGTTCTGGTTGTAGATCAGCGCGAGATGACCCTTGGGATGAACCTCCAGCCGGAAGGTGTTGATCCGGACGATCTTGGGATCGTTTTTGCCGAAAATGGTGCCGGAAAGGAGCGACTCTTTTTCCGGGGTTTTCACCTTGATGGTGATAAGGTTCGTGAACTCTTGGGCGTCGTCGCTTTTGGTTTCCGTGATGGCGATCCCCATTTTTTTAGCCATGACCGGGGCGTTCACCGAATTGACCTCATCCTGCACGAGGGGAGAAAGGAGTCCCTTGATGGCGGCGGTGGTGACAGGAGCAAGGTCAAGTCCCTGGAAATTCCCCATATATTCGATGGTGACCTCGTCGATGGGACCTTTCACAAGCTGGGCTTGCATGGCGCCCATGCGGTCCGCGATGAAAAGGTAGGGTCTCAGTTTCTCAAGCAGCTCGCCGGTTACCGACGGAACGTTGACGGCGTTGATCACCGTGTTGTGTTTTAAATAGGCGATGATCTGCTTGGCCACATCCACCGCCACATTGGTCTGGGCTTCCAGTGTCGATGCTCCCAGATGGGGGGTTCCGATGAGGTTTTCCAGCTCAAAGAGGGGCGAATTCTTGGGGGGTTCCGTTTCAAAAACGTCCAGGGCCGCGCCCGCGATTTTTCCCGATTTCATACCGTCGTACAAGGCCTTTTCATCCACGATTCCGCCTCGGGCCGCGTTGATGATCATGACCCCTTTTTTCATCTGATCGATGGCTTCCTTATTAATAAGGCCGACGGTCTGTTTGAGTTTTGGAACGTGAATCGTGATATAGTCGGCTCGTTTGTAGAGGCTCTCCAAAGAGACGCTCTCGTAACCCGCTTTTTCGATGACCTCTTTGGTCACGATCGGATCATAGACAATGACGTTCA
>JAGVHJ010000544.1 GCA_020056645.1 Desulfobacterales bacterium | reverse complement strand
GTGATATAAAATCGCTCCTCAGGAATCTTCATCTCTTCAATAAGGAACCGGGCCACCGCACTGGCCCGAAAGGAAGAAAGCTCCCAATTAGAAGGAAACTCATCAGAATGGTTCGGCCGGTCATCCGTATGCCCCACCACATTGATCATATAGGGGGTATCGCTGATGAACTGCGCCACCTCTCTCAACGTGCCCTTCGCCCTGTATTTCAGTTCGGCCTTGCCTGGATCGAAGAGAAGGTCTCCCGTTAAAATAATTTTCATCGTCTCATCCGCCACCAGGTCTACGGAAACACTCTTCTTCACGTATTCATTCTTAAACGCATTTTTACTGAGATCATAGAGTTGTGAAATGGACCCAGCCCGGGTTTCCCGGGATTTATCAGTTCCGCCACCAGTCCCGGCATCGATTGTCGCGCCAGGGCCGATATCAGCGACAGGCGCCTTCCCCTGCCCGATCATCATTTCCCGTTGAGTGACCTGATACACGTATAGCACCATAAAGAAAACAAACATGATCATCATCAGATCCGCCCATTGAATCGCCCAACTGGTTGTTTTTACACGATCCATATCAAACAGTGAACCTTGCTCGGAAAATACATCCATCGTGCTTGAGGTTAACTCCTCTTCCACCAGATCTGAAATCGCCCGCGGGTCGATCTGATCGGGATCAACTGGCTTAGTTTTCTTTGAGGCGAGCACGACTTTTCGGGCCATGGACAAAGCTCCTATAACATTTTAATTTTCTTCATCCGTTACCGGCATGGCGTCCATCAATGGTGAATGATTCAACCGATCCATTGGAAATTTTCAAATATTATTATGCATTTTAAATGCCAAAGAGGATTTGGTTGTAGGAAACGACCCGGAAGGTCCCGCGTTCGATAAAAATAAATCGTTTATTTTTAGGTTGTTAGAAAAAAATAAGCGGGTGTGGAGGGATTGAGCGGGTAAAGGGATCATCCATGGGAAAGACGAAAAATTTGCCGATCAATGGGAAAGGGAGGTCAATGAAGGCTCAAATTACCGGAATATTAGCATCCATTTTCCGTTTGAGTTCAAAGAGTTCTTCGGTGGCGAAGGGGGTAAGGTTGACGGTGAATTGGGTGGCGTCGCCCAGGGAGCGGATAAAGGACTCCTCATCGGCGATCAAATGGGAGACCGATGCATAGAGGGGGGTTCCTGGATAGGGGGTAGCGAAAAAGGACCCGCATTCGAGGGAGGCTTGTAACTTAAAATCGATGGTTTCCTGAATGGTGTCCCGTGTCTCGCCCGGATATCCGAAAATAAAGGTGGTATTGGGAAAAATCCCAGCTTTCCGGGTTTCGGTGATAGCCATGAGGGCCTGGGAGACCGTTGTCTTTTTCTTCATGGCGTCAAGGATTTTCTGGCTTCCGGACTCGATGCCATAACCAATCCAGACACAACCGGCCCTGGCCATTTTTTCAAGCACACCAGGCGTTGCGCTGGAAACACGCCCATGGCATCCCCATGCGACCGGAAGCCTTTTTGCGATCATCATGCGGCAGAATTCATAAATACGTTCTTCTCCGGCCATCATGTTGTCATCTACAAAGCCAATGAAGTCAACATCATATCGCTTGATGAGCGTTTCGATTTCATTGACCATACTTTCGGCGGACCGGAACCGGTAACTCCCTCGGCCAAAGAGATGGTAACAATAGTTGCAGGAAAAGGGGCATCCCCGGCTTGAAATGACGTTCATGCTCCGTCTCACAGGGATATCGGTTCGAAAGCCCGATGAATTATTGGCCGAACCGCCCCAGATGGGATTTTTCAGGTAAATATCCGTGGGAAGGAGATCCCAGGCCGGATGGGGAAGCGGGTCCAGATGACGGATATTCTGTGAATGGGGATTTCTGACGACGTTTCCTTCTTTCGTTCGATAGGAGACTCCCCGGATGGTTTTCAAATCACCACCGGCCCTGGTGGCGTCGAGAAGGAGGGGAAGTGTCTCTTCGCCTTCACCGGAAACGGCGATATCAAGCGGGGTGTTTTTAAACAGAAGATTGCTGTTTGAGGTGGCCAGTCCGCCTCCCGAAATCACCGGCGCTTTCGGGTTTATTTTCTTCAGTTCTGGAATCAGCCACTCCTGGAATGCGAATGTGGTGATCAACCCGGAAACACCCACGGCATCCCAGGTTTTCCCCGAGAGGTAAGACACAATTTCTTTTCGGCCATGCCGAAAGGCGTTGATGTCATAAATCTCTACATCATGCCCCAGGTTTCTCACCACGCTTGCGATGGTGGCAAGTCCATAGGGAATGCAGTTGGGTTTCGCGTCCAGACGGACCGGGGAGTTGATAAGAAGGAGTTTCATATTCAACTGCTCACTGATTTTGCAGGTAAAAAGTCAATCGTCACCGCCGGAACCCAGCGACGACGCAATTGACCGCTTCCAGGTCCGGTCTCGAAAAAAAGCGAAAATCGGAATGGAACTGGGCGGCCATTTCCGTATCGATCGAAACACGATTTTCAATCTCAAATCGATCCATATAAAGGCCGTAGTGCAAGAACAACTCCTTCCATTCGACGGGAAGGATCCGGTTCTGGTAAAATTTTTTCATCGTTATTTCCGCCCATTCTTCCCTGGAGTAGTTCCTATATGAGAAGGCATGACAGCCTGAAGCAGCGGAGAAGGATCGATGGTCCCGTGTAATGATTCGGTGCAATGTGACCCCGCCTTCTTTCAACACCCGCATGATTCCGGAAACCGCGGCGTCCGGGGTCTCCACATGTTCGAGTACGCCCGAAGAAAAGACAAAATCACAGGAGTTGTCGGGAATCGAGAGGTTGCAGATATTCATGGGGTAGAGGAACTCAATTTTTGTGTCGTCAAAAAAGAGCTGATCATTTTTCCGGATAAAAAGAGAATCGAATCTTTCCACGGCTTTTTTTCTGAAAGGTTCATCTGAAATGGCCAAAAGGGAGGTTCGAATGGCCGCATACCTGGAAGGGTAGTCGGAAGAGAGCTCCGGATAGTTGGCCCCAAAGCGATGGGTGTCGATTGAGAGAACTCGGTTGAAGCCATAACAGTAAAGAAGGATTTCAAGGCCAAAGCTCCCGCCGGGTCCCACGTTTAGACAAACCGAATTCTCCCCTGGTTGGGTCCGACTGAAATAGGCCCGTTTGATCAGATCCATCGCCGGGAGATACGAATCCGGATAGCGGCCCACCAGGTAGAAATCCCGATTCTGTTTAAAACCCATCTCCTCCAGCTGAGATGCGATCTGATCCCTTCCGGATATGGAGGTGACGAGGATGGTATCGAAGGGAATCGATTTCAGCCGCGCCGGATGAATGACTTCGGCGCCGTGAAATCGTTTACCATGAATTGACGGGTCATTGTCGCAGATGGCGATGATACGGGCTTGGCCGGATGCGTTTTTCAGATGCTCGGCCATCTCCCTTGACCCTTCACCGGCCCCGAACAACACAATCCGGGGCGCACCGGTCAACTCCGGTATTTCACGGATGTTCAGCCAATGAAAATCTATTGGACAAATGTTAACAGCGTCACACGCCCTCACTCCTTCGCATATCCAATCAGATTTCATCATACACGATTGCCTATCCTTCGCAGGCCATCACAACGATTGCCTGGAAAGCCACTCCCGGGCCCTCATGGCGCACCGTTTGGACTCCTCGATCAGGTTTTCATAGGCGGCGCTGGTATGCTGGCCGCTCTTCCGGTCGTCACCATGGTGCCGAACCGAATACAAAACTTTTGGCACATGGTGAAACCGGGCCCCATTCATGGCGAATCGCAGATAGTGATCATAGTCATTGGCCGATTTGTAATTCTCCGTGTCCATCAATCCCGCAATGGCATGCCATTTGGTCCGGTACAGATGGCTCACGCCCAGGTGGTACCACCGGGCGAAACAGGCTTCAAAGGAATAGTCCGGAAGCCGCATCTGTCTTACAATCCTTCCATGATCATCCACCACGTTCATATCCGAATAGACAAAATCGGCCCCGCTCGATTCCAATGCGGCCGCCAGCTCTTCGATCATATGGGGATGGGGAAGATCGTCCCCCACGATATAGGTGCAATACTCCCCCGAAGCCCGCTTGAACCCCTGATTATAGGTGGGTGTGGCGCCGATGTCATGATCGAAGTTTAGGATGTGAATGTTCCTGCCCTGGGGATAGGCCAGAACCGGCTCTCGAACGACGCCGCCCGCCCCATCCATGAAGGCCACTGGAGAAAGAGTGGTTTCCGATATCCGCTTCTCCAGCGTGTCGAGATAGGCCCGCGTGCCGTCGGTGGAGCCGCCGTTCACGATGATGATTTCCAGATTGGGGTAGGTCTGAAACAAGCAATGATCCACACATGCCGGCAGGTAAGAGGCCTGATTGAAGCAGGGAACGACAATGGTGACGCGGGGAACATTCATTTTTCCAGACAGAACCCCAGGGTTATGTATGGACCGTGAAATTCGCTGATGAAAGTGTCTGGATCTGAATAAGCGTGATCGAAATCAAAATTCCATTGATTTTCTTTCATCAACCCTGTGACGGCGATATCCGAAAAGATATTCCACCGTGCAAACAAAGAAGACCATATCGGTCCCCCATAGTGATCCACAGTCAGGATGAGGCGGCCTCCGGTTTTTAGACACCGCCGCATCTCCTTTAAAGCGGGGATAGCGGCCAAAGGGTCGAAGATCTGATGCAGTTGAGGGTGATATGGATCCTGGGTGGGGCACACAATATGTTCCAGAACACTAATACAAAAAATTGTATCAAACGTCTCATCAGGAAAAGACATCCGACGGACATCCATCACATGAAAATTTGCTACTGCGTGGGTTGCGTCTATTCCCCAGAACACTTTATCGGACCATTGTTTTTTTTCCAAATCGATAAATGTGACACGATGGCCCACATTTTCCAGAAAACGGGAATAGGGAAAGGTTAAATCCGGTGCGATATCCAAAACATGCTGGTTTTTTTTCTTTAAGAGGCCGCTCCTTTCCAAGGCCCATGGGTACTCCCAATGGCGTGAGCCAAATGGTTTTTCGCCGCATAGATTATGGCATAGGCTGCTCTTCCTGTAGTATTCGATTTCTGTTTTGGTGGCGACTGCAAAGCTATTCATGGCAGGGAGGAGACGAGCGCCTTTATTTTGCGCAGAACTGCTGCTATGTTTTTGCCAAAATCCAATTGCTCCTCAAAAAAGAGGCGATTATTTTTTCCCATCGTCATCATTTGCGATGAATCGGTCAAGAGGGCATCGTGAATGGCCTCAATACTTGAGACACAGATCCCGTTGTTGTAAATTGAGAACAATCGACGAAAACCAGGTAGATTACTGGCGACCAATGGCTTTGCATGGCGGGCGAAATAGGAGAGCTTCCCAGAACTGAGCCCAATATGAAACAGATTTTTTTGAGTGTATTTTGTGGGGAATATTTTATAAAGAACCAGTCCGATGTCACAGGACTCTATTATCCTCCCATACTCATCAAACGGAAGCGGCTGGGATGAGAAGAGCACTTTTTCGGGATCACATTGATCGATCAACTTAGACATGAAATCCCCTTGGTGTGGAATCTGCCTTGTATGGATCACCAGAATGAAACCATTGTCCCACATGTGCGCCGATTCCACCAACTCCTGACCATAGGTCCAGGCATCAAAGCTGCCGGCATGGAGCACAATTTTTTTTTGGGGAGGAATGCCGAACTTGAGTCGCAAATAGTTCTCCCCGCCTGTAGGGCTCTTATCTCCGGGGGCATTGGGAAGGAATACGAATTTACCCATATCAAGACCATTTTCCTCCGCTAAAAGCCGGCCCCGCTCCTTGTCTTGAATGATAATCAGGCTGGAGCGTTGTGTCCCTTCGATTTCGATATCTTTTAGAGCGTGATCGATTGAATTTTCAAGTTCATCCCTGAATGTGAGCTCGCATGAGAGAAAAACAAGGGGAATACCCATCTGTTTTTCGATCGGCAAGGCGACGGCAAGCCCCTGGGCATCGACCGCAAGGATAAAGGAATATTGCCTGTCAAAATGTTCCTTTACCACATATGCCATCACTTCCTCGGCGCAATCCCTCCAGTTATCCACACGAAAAGGTCTTACGTTTTCAGGCAGGCAGGGAGGGAGCAGGAAATCACGGGTCTCATATACAAGATCGATCTCTATTCCCTCATCGGCAAGGGCGCGGATTAATCCGCTCTGGGTGGGGCTGGAATCAATGTCAGCCCAGAAGTGGCAATATAAACAACGGGTCATGAACCACGTACCTCACATGCTGTTTAGGAAACCTATTCTGCACTACGGTTGACTGAGATATCTGTAAAATGGTGTTTCCAATC
>JAGVHJ010000133.1 GCA_020056645.1 Desulfobacterales bacterium | reverse complement strand
CTTCGGGGGCGTTTTTTTATGACAGTAAACATTCAGCTATTCGTTGCGGTGTACTCTGCCTATTTGACGCCTTGCCCAAGGGCCGTTTATGCCCTGACGAATTTTAGTCAGCCCTTCTTTGATCTCCCGTGCCTTGCTTGTCGCTATGCGTTTCGACCTTTCTGACCAGTTCGATAAGCCTTCTTTTCAGCAAACGGGCATCCTCGGTGAGCATGGCATCCTCTTCCTCGGCGATAATATCCCAAAGGGCGTTAAATTCGTTGGAGAATTCTCGCATGACCTCCTCCCGAGTATCGCCGTAGGCGATGATTCCCAAGTGAGCGTCTTCGCAAAATATCAGGTCATCCTGTTTCTCAATGGCGCAGGCGATGGTGTGCGTGAGGTGAAACGATTTTCCTTGGGAGTTTATTTTCTGGGGTCTCCAGGTATGATCGGGGTCCAAATCAAGCTTGACCACTTCATACGTTTCGGCCCACTTTTTGATGTTTCCGTTTTCCATCTGGGCCATCCCCTTTGCCTCCAACAACTTCAGCTTTCAGTCCTTACAATCCAAACGCAAACCCCCGCGTTTTTGGACAGAGGCGGGGGGTTGCAATTCGTTCGGTCATCGGTATTTCCTTCTATTGTTTGGAAAGGAGGTACTAAGTAAATCATAAATCCATATTTTTCCAGTTTTTTCTATACCTAACCGGAGTTTCCGTCAAGAAATCTCAGCTTTTTGGCTGGTCTATGTCCGGGGAAACCATTCCTGCAGAAGCGATTTCAGTTTTAAAAATGCTGGATCTGTACATTGTTCGAAGGCAATCTGTCGGGATAGTTTTTCATAGATGGAAGAAGATCTTGATTTGTTGACCTTTCTGAGGGCCAGTTCCACTGCCTTCTTCGGATCATTCGGTTTGGAGTCCCCCTTGCGCCACAATCCCTGTTCTTCGACCCACCTCCGGAGCTCCCGATAGCCGGTGGACCAACCCAGGCATCTGCACACTTCCTTTGAACCGGCCCATACCCATGCTTCGAGCTCTGGCTGAATCACAATGGTCCGAGCGCGCCCTTCCCATCCCGACCGGGCCAGATGACCTTCCACCGTTTTTTCAAGTTCCTCCAGGGGGCGATCTTCCTGGCCACAGCCCTCACGATCGAACAGGATAAGGGCATGGTCGTAATCTTTCGACATGGGACGGAGAAAATCATGCCCTCGTTTGAAACACCCGGGATCGTGGTGCGGATGGACAAACGGTTTCCAGCGGATGGCGCGACAGCAGAGATTGTGGGGTCGATCCAGTAGGCCTTTTAAGGTGGCCTCCATATTCCTGTCGGCGACCAGGATGACCAGATCGGCACTCCTGCTCATCCCAGTACGCCTCCTGCGAAAAGAACTCCAAGGTTTTCCTCCCCCTTCCAATTGCGCAAAGCGGGATGATTTTTACCGTTCACGATGTCTGTTGCCCCGACGTTTGTTTTAGAAAAACAGAGGACCTGCGACGCGTCTGCCACACTTAGGATGACAGGGGAATGGGTGGCCATCAGGATCTGTGCCCCATATACGGAAGAAAGGGACTGAAACATCGATTCCACTGCTCTGGGATGGATCCCATTCTCGGGTTCCTCGATCAGGAAGATTCCCCCTAATTCCGGCAGATAAGAGGGGAGTGTCAGTGCCAGCAGGCGAAGGGTTCCGTCCGAAACCATCCAGGAAGGGACCGCCAGTCGGTCGCGATAATTCACTACGAGGTACCTGTGTCGGTCTTCGGGACGTTCGATGGTGCAGATATTTTCTATGTCGGGAAGGGCTGTTTTGAGGTGAGCGACCCAATCCTGAAACTTTTCCGGATGGTTTTTCTTAAGTGTATCGATCACCCAGGGGAGATTGGATCCATCCGGGCGGAATCCTCGAGGTTGTCCGGGTGGACTTGGTCGGCGCATCAGAAGGCTGTTGAGGTTCAGCCTCTGGACGCCGTTTATTAGAGCGTCTTTGAGCCAGGTTGCAACGGGAAATTTTGATTCGTCTTCAGGCAAATTTCCCAGCGCGGATTTTCGCGGGCCGAGCTTGAAGGCATGATCCCAGCCTTTGCCCGTTTCATCGTAAAAGTTGTCGTTACCACCGTGAACCTTGTTGACGATCGTCTGGGTGTATTTCATCCCCTTTGCGGTGAGAATCGTTTTACGGGCGGCGACTTCCTCCGGAAATAGTTCTTTTATAGCGTATTTGGGGGTTACCGGCGATTTTTTCAGTAGAACTTTTTCAGCAAGGATAGCAAGTTCGTCCCCGTCCTGCCCGACAGACAATTCATAACGAACAAGGTCAAACTCCTTATTCTTCAATGCGTTCCGACGACTTTCGGGGATTTCCAATTCGACTGAAAGTTCGAAGTGATCTTTTTTTCGTTGCCAAACGAGATCCTGATAGTTCTGGGTTCTTTCATGGACCGCTGCCTCCAGATCTTCGGAAACCACTTGTCCCAGGAATGCGATGACATCGAGAAAAGTCGTCTTCCCCGCGGCATTGGGACCCACAAGAACATGGAAGTCACCAAGCCGTTGGTGAACATCGAGAAGACAACGATAATGGAGGGCTTCAATGAGTCTGATCATTTTTCCTCCTGCGACATTGAGATGATAGGGAACCAGGTGCGGAAAAGGTCTGCCTGAGACCAAGAGAAGAATATACTTAACCAGCCATCCCGTCAATGGATTTTCTTTTTGACTGGAAAAGGGTGTTGGGATAGGGACACTCCCCGGTACCCTTTCCTTGAGGAGAGAGGATACCGGGGAGGAAATTCTTGCCCATAGGGCGTCGAGGGGTCACCTCTCCGGGTCTCCGGCCGGAGGGCGCGGTAACAACACTTTTTCCCTTGATCACGCTCATTCATTTCGGAATGAAACCGACTATACAAACACATCTACCCTGTAGCAGCATGGTCTCCCAAAAAACGCAGGGGATTGCGCTTTTACCGACAAAAGGTTATTGAGACCTATCGGCATTCAACAATTCAACGGTTGTCAATATTTCCTTGACATACAAGTCCGTTCTGCTTATACTTTTCCCGTCAAAATCAATACTTATCAAAAAACAAACGAAGGGACTCATTGGGGGGTGTTCGTACAATTGCCATCGAACCGACCAACAGCCGGACGATCTATGCCGGGGCGCCAAAAGGCGGGGTCTTTAGGGTTTCCGGTATGACAGATTCTGAAATCATTCTCTTCAAAACCCTTGCTGCTAAATATATCTGGTGGATGAGGCCGGACGAGGCTATCGAGCGTCCGGAACGGATTGTTATTCAGGTTATGGACCTTGGGGATTTTGCAGACGTAACCGCCGTTCTGGATGCGGTTGGAGAAGATCAGGCCCGTGAATTCCTCACCCGCGCCGAGGCGGGGCAGTTTTCCCCCCGCTCGTGGCACTACTGGCATTATCGACTGGGGCTTGCCGAAACAGGTGGTGTGCCGCCGATGCCGACAAGGAGAGTATGCTGATGAACTCATTTGTGCCACATATGGAGATATTTATCCCTTCCCAACAAAAAGTCTGGTCCTCGTTGGCTCCCGTGCGCAAGGCTGGATTCGTGCTCTATGGAGGCACTGCGGTTGCGTTACGTCTTGGTCACCGTCAATCCATTGATTTTGATTTTTTCTCCGACAAGCCGCTTGATAAATCATGGCTTTACAAAAATCTGCCTATACTTGTAGATGCCACGGTCATCCAGGATACACCCGATTCATTGGGAATCCTTGTGCCGGTAGATGTTTCGGCTGCTACGGAATACGTCAAGCTTTCTTTTTTCG
>JAGVHJ010000569.1 GCA_020056645.1 Desulfobacterales bacterium | reverse complement strand
TAAAGATTATTTTTTCAGGGGAAGCGCATGTAGGATTCGCCTTGACGGCCCTGCCATGAGCCAACCTTTTGAAAAGGTTGCCAAACATGGTAAAAAAAGTTCTATAAACACCCTCTAAAAACTTATTCGCCCAGCTTTTTAAAAGCGGGCCGCAGGAGTCATTGATAATTAATTCAAGTTATTACGCAAATAACTCACCAAGCCCTATTCTACATGCGATTCCCCTGTGGTTAATCAATGGAGAGGTTTCTGATTTATTCCTTCTCCGGCGCTGGACCCTCTTTTATCTCCGCCGCCGGTTGATCGGAGATCTTTTCAGGAGAATCGTTTGGTTCGGGTGAGCCAGCGGGAGGGAGCCAGAGGATTTCGCCATCAAACCGGATCTGGTTGACCTGATTGTAGTCGATCTGTTCCAGAAGCTCGAAGATCTCTTTCATGTTGTATACGACAATCTTGCTTAAAGGCTGGATCGTATGAATATCGGTATCGATCTTTTTTTCATTGATGTTGTATATGTAGACCATTTTTTCGGAAAATTTCAGGAGCTTGCCGATACCGGAGCTGGAGCCGTCCGCTCTGGGTCTATCCTCGGAAGCACCCAGGGTGACCCCTTTTTTTCTGAAATAGTCCTTGAGAAAGTTGAAATGGATACTCCAGATGTTATCCTTGGGATGAACCACATAGATGCCATATTCGAGCGGTTCCGGGAGAGGGCCTTTCCCGCTCTGCACGAGATCGTTTTCAACTATCTCGCCGCTTGCGATCTTCGCCTTGTCGATGATATCCCGGATGCGGATGGTTTTATCGTTGATTTTTACGGTTTCATCGGGCCGGACAATCATATCCACGCCCTTTTCAATGTTGTATTTGGCCTTCCGGTCCTCCATTGTTTCTTTTACCGCATCATCCGTCTGAAGATGATTGTAGTCAAAGACCGGTGACTGGGCCACACTGAAACGCTCTTCGGGTTTGGCCGTGATTTTTTTGGGGGCCGGGCGGAACCATCCGGACTCCAGGGCAAAAACCCCAAGCAGGATAAGGGCGATCAACAGAATGCCATAAAGGAGGCTGTTTTTTTTTTGAAAATTCGATCCAACGTTTACCTGGGCATGCATATGCTCTCCGTGACCAGTGGTGCGATTCCAAATGGAAATCTCTTCATGGCCCTTCCACGACACTCGCTATTCTTGTTTACGGTCGCCCGTTTGCGCAGGCGTTTCTTGTTTTTCCGTGACATCAAGGACGATCTTATCTTCTCCGGGCGTCATCCCCGGATCTCCTTCGATAAATATTTGAAAATTGCCTCTGGACTCAATCTCCAAAAGCTCACTTCTTTTTTTGTTTAACAGGTAACTGGCGACCGGCGGGGGCACCATCGCCTTCACCCTGTCGATATTCGCCTTGAATGTCTTGAGACTCAACTTTCTCAGGAATCTCAATCCCAGGGTTTCTATGGAGGGCACGAGTCCCTTGCCCTTGCAGTGGGGGCAGGAAATATGGCTGCCGAACTCAATGGGCGGTTTGATCCGTTGTCTGGAGAGTTCAAGGAGTCCGAACTGGGTGATTTTTCCGGTTTTGGTCCGGGCTTTGTCCTCTTTTAGAAAGGATTTCAGGGTGCTCTCCACCTGGGCCTTGTTTTTGGCCTCCCGCATGTCGATAAAATCGATCACGATGAGGCCCCCCATGTCCCGCAGTCTCAATTGTCTGGCGATCTCTTCGGCGGCCTCGATATTGGTCTGGAGCGCCGTCTGCTCGATGGAGCTTCTCTGGGTGGCTTTTCCGGAGTTGACATCAATCGCCACCAGGGCCTCGGTCTGGTTGATGACGATGGATCCCCCCGATTTCAACCCCACCCGGCTTTCGAAGATGGAGAGGATCTGTTCTTCAAGCTGATACTTGGAGAAGATGGGCTTGTCGCCTTTGTGCTGCTTGACAATGCCCACCTGCTTGGGAGCGATGATCTGGACGAAATCCTTCACCTCCTGAAATACGTTCTCGTCATCGATCAAGATCTCGGAAATCTCCGTGGTCAGATGGTCCCGGATCGATCGCACGATGATATTTCTTTCTTGATAAAGAAGGGAAGGGGAGGGTTGTTTCACCGCCTTGGTCTGAATGTTTTTCCAGAGCCGCATGAGGTATCGAAGATCTTTCAATACATCGGTCTTGGTGGCGTTTTCTCCCACGGTCCTCAGGATCATCCCGTATCCTTCGGGCAGCTTTAAACTCTCGATCAACGTCTTTAGACGTTTGCGTTCGTTTTCACTATTGATTTTTCGGGAGATGCCCTGGCTGTCGCTTCCGGGCATGAGAACCACGTACCGGCCTGGAATGGAGACAAAGGTGGTGAGCATGGCGCCTTTGCTGCCGATGGGATCTTTGGTGATCTGAACCAGAACCTCCTGGCCTCTTTTGATGATTTTGGGAAGACTCCGGTCCCCCGAGGGGCAGTCCTGGAAGTAGTCGCTGTGGATCTCCTGTTTCTGGAGAAAACCGTGGCGGTCGGACCCATAATCTACAAAGACCGCATGAAGGCTGGGCTCCACATGGGTGATGACGCCTTTATAAATATTTCCCTGGGTGATGAGTCGGGCGGAGGTCTCTGTATGAAAATCTTCTAACTTGTTATTGACGATTTTTGCAATTCTGCACTCTTCAGGATCGGCTGCGTTGATTAGAATTTTACTGTTCATGAAAAAAGTGTCCTTATAATTGGGGGTGACCTCCCTTTTTGAATGTGTGATGGAATGCGTTGGCTCAAGTCGGCTATCACGCCGCTTGGTGATTTCATTAGGGGATTCGGGAAACCAAGTCAACAGATTTTTTATTAAATTCAAAGCGTTTATAAAAAAAATCCGGATAATTGCAGGCATCCCCCCTTGATCTTTGTGCGAGAGTGTGCCAAAAGAGCTCTCTATATAATGGATGGACCGCGATATGAAACGTTTGACTCGATGTTCAAGTTTTTGTTAATTTTCCCAACTCCGGCGGTGGAAAAAAATGTTGATCCTCGAAATACCTCCTGTATTCCTGCGGTCAAAATTTTTTTTCCGCCTTGGATTTGAACAAATTTCCTAAAAACTTGAAGATCGAGTTTGAGGCTTGAAGAGGAGCTTCCCTTGCGCCAAGGACTCTCGACAGGTAAACCCGATTGAACGAAAATATTCGGAGCATGGATTTTAAATGGAAGAAAAATACGATCCCAGACAGATTGAACCCAAATGGCAGGCCCGATGGGAAAACGAGAACCTTTTTGCCGCACGTCCGGACAAGGAGAGGAAAAAATATTATCTCATGGAGATGTTTCCCTATCCGTCGGGAAAGATCCACATGGGCCATGTGAGAAACTACACTATCGGGGATGTGGTGGCCCGGTATAAACGGATGCAGGGGTTGAATGTCCTTCATCCCATGGGATGGGACGCCTTTGGCATGCCCGCTGAAAACGCGGCCATCTCCAACAACACCCATCCGGCCAAATGGACTTACGCAAACATCGACACCATGCGAGCCCAGTTGAAAAAACTGGGGTTCAGCTACGAATGGGACCGGGAGATCGCGACTTGCAGGCCCGAATATTATAAATGGGAGCAGTGGCTCTTCATCAAGATGTTCGAGCGGGGAATGGCCTACCGGAAAAAAGCGTCGGTCAACTGGTGCGACACCTGCACCACGGTCCTTGCGAACGAGCAGGTCGAGTCAGACGCCTGCTGGCGGTGCGGAGAGCCCGTGAGGCAAAAAGAGCTCGAACAGTGGTTTTTCAAGATCACCGATTACGCGGAGGATCTCCTGGTCT
>JAGVHJ010000378.1 GCA_020056645.1 Desulfobacterales bacterium | reverse complement strand
GCGACACCACCATCCGGAACTCATGGAAATCCTCCGCTTTGAGACGCCCTTTCTTGCCGACCGTAAAATCGTCGATGACGACGCCTTCATCGGACGCTTTACCGAACCCTCCCTTTTCCTGATGTCAGACTACGTGTGGAATCTTCAGGCCCATACCAAACTGAGCCAAAAGCTGAAAAGCGTCAATCGAGATCACATTATCATCCACGGCGGCCCTGGCATCCCATACACCTCCAACGAATTTCTGCAAACCCATGAAGAGGTCGATTTCACCGTTCATGGAGAAGGAGAGGGGACCGCTCTCGAACTCTTGTCTCGGATCGTAGCGGATAAGGATTATCAAAAGGTTAAAGGTATCTCATATCGAAAGGACGGCGAGGCGATTTTTACGGAAAGCAGGGATCGCATCCCGGACCTCTCCATCATTCCCTCCCCCTATCTGGGAGGCGACCTTGATTCCCTCTTTCCCGGTCATTACTGCGCGGTTGTGGAGACCAACCGAGGCTGTCCATACAAATGCGCCTACTGTTCATGGGGATTTTATCTCCGGAGAATCATCAAGCACGATCTTGATCAGGTTTTAGAGGAGCTGGAGTGGATATCTCGGCGCCAGATCCCCTCCTTATGGATCGCGGACGCCAACTTCGGCATTTTAGAGCGAGACATCGAAATCGCCGAACATCTGTGCCGAATGAAAGAGCGTTACGGGTTTCCCAAAAATGTCATCACCAACTTCGCCAATAACAAGCGGCGCAGCATGGAAATCAGCAGGCTTCTTATCGGCGCGAAAATCGCCACATCCCTGGGGGTGGCCATGCAGACCACGGATGAAACCACATTGAAAAATATTCAGAGAAAACCCGTTGAATCCGACTACTATCTGACCCTTCGTAACGAATACGTCAAGCATCAGCTACCGGTGATGACCCATTTTATCATCGGACTGCCCGGAAGCACCTATCAATCGTTTAAAAAAGATATCGAATTCGCGCTTGAAGAAAAAATGTATCCCCAGGTTTTTCCGGCCATTGTCCTGCCCAACACGCGGATGAACGAAAAAGAATATAGAGAGACGCACGGCATCGTCACCGAACCATTCCTTAGCAGGGATTATGGAGAATTATGGGAGGTCATCGTATCGACGGCCTCTTTCAGCCGGGCGGAGTATCGCCGAATCAACCTCTTCTGCTCTTTTATTCATTTCGGCGTCTGTTACCGGGCCTTGAAATATCTTGTCTATCTGGTAGCGACAGAAAAAGGGCTCGGTCAGACCGATGTGCTGGAATATCTGCTTGATATTGGATGCGCCGAAAAGGAGAAGAGCGGAAAGGAGGGTAGATTCCCTCTCCTGGGAGAGATTGTAAAAGCCTTGAACGAAAAGGCGGATGAATTTTTCGACCGGAAAATCTGCATGGTCCTTCGAAGGAATCCAAGAGATCTCTATCTCAAACTTGATTCATCCGATTCATGGGCGACATTCTACCAGGAAATCAAGGAGGCGCTGCAAAAACGCTATGACGTCGACGAGGATTTAATTGATACAGCCATCCGCATCCAGAGAAGCATTCTCCCCTCCATCAGTAACACCTTGGAGGAACAGGAGTTGGCTTACGATTTCAAAGCCTACTATTTTCAGGACAAGAAGAAGGGTCCACTCTTATCTTTGAAACATTTCAAAACGCCCATCTTATTTACCGTTAAGGACCCAAAAGGCATCTGTCAAAATATTCCCTTGCTCGAAACCGGCATGCAAATGCTGTTAAACAACTTTGAACTCGACTCACCCTTATGGAGAAACGAATAGGTGGAGACAGATGGAACGAATCAATCACATTACCGAGCGCATCCCATCCGGGGATAGCGCCCTCTACGACGGAGAGAGGGTGCTGCCCTACCACGATTTGCCCCGGATATTTCTGGCCATGGAGAGATGGTTTTCCCAAGAAGGCGTTCTCGCAGCCGACGGGATCGTCGTGGAAGTTGAAAACTCGATCTGTTCCGCTCTGATCATTCTCTTTCTGCTGGAGCGGGGTCATGGATTTCTCGTGCTGCCGAAACGGACGGATAGAACGGAAGACTTGAAAAACGAGACTCTCTATCCCTCTTTTTTCAGATACATCGTCACCCTTTCTTTCTCTGCTAACAGAAGCATGGAAGATATCTTCCAGCCATCCCGATTTTTTTCCATCACCCCCAACCGGGAGTGGCGTGAGCCGGAGAGCGCTATCACCCTCTCCGAAAAACTCTTTCTTAAAACCTCTGGAAGCACCGGAACGCCCAAAATGACCCAACTCTCCCATGCGGGACTTTTCGGTAACGCCCTCAACACGGCAGGAAGGATTGGTCTTAATCCCGCGGACAGAGTCTTCCTTCCCGTACCGCTCTTTCATTCCTATGGGCTCACCACCGCATTTCTGGGAAGCATCGTAGCCGGCGCATCCATCGATCTGCAGAAAGGAGCCAACCTGCTTCGTTATCTCAAACGAGAGAAGGAGTTTCAGCCCAATGTGGCTTTTCTGACACCGATCTTCATGGAAGGCTTGGTCAAAGGAAGAAGAGGCGCTTCCCACCCCTATCGCCTCACCATATCCGCGGGAGACGGTTTCCGGAATGATCTCTTTTCACGCTACGAAGCCCTATCCGGACCGGTGGTGAATCTGTATGGAAGCACCGAAATGGGAGCCATCGCCGCCGGAAACCCGGAAGATAGCGCGTTGATCCGAAAAAATTTCGTGGGGAAACCCATGCCCGGCGTTTTTATCTGTGTGAAACCCAAAAACGGAGCATCGATTGCAGAAGAGGATAGAGAGGCGGGAGAACTCTGGTGCCGTCATCCCTTTGGGTTTGAAGGCTATGTGGATCAAGAGGGAAAAAAGATTGAGACGGGACCGGAAGATCCAGAAGGGTGGTTTAACCTGAAAGATCTGGGCCGGGTAAGTCCGGAAGGGCATGTCCAAGTGCTTGGAAGGAGCGATCTCAGCGTCAACAGAAACGGCTCCCTTGTTTTTTTTTCAGACATCGAAAGAGCCATGCAAACCATTCCCGGCATGGAGAACGCTGTCGTGATCGCCAGGGGCGAGGCCAGCCGGGGAAGAACCCTGATCGCCTGCTGCGT
>JAGVHJ010000189.1 GCA_020056645.1 Desulfobacterales bacterium | reverse complement strand
CGAACACCCGTGCGCCGCTTCCCAGAGGCTGGGAGAGCTGCTGGGCCGTCACTTTTTTATGGGGGAGGAGGACGGCGGATTTGACATTGGGTTTTAAATAAGAGGCATAGAGGGCGGCGGAGGCGGATGTGTCTCCGGTGGAGGCGCACACAGCCAGAATGTTCGAAAAAATGCCTTTGGTGATGAGGTAGTTGATGTAACTCATGGCGCTCGCCATTCCCCTGTCTTTAAAGGAGGCGCTGGGGTTCTGGCCGTCGTTTTTAAAGTAGAAGGAGAGGCCTGTCTTCTCTTTCATAAATGAGTTGGCCTCGATGATCGGGGTGTGGCCCTCTCCCAGATAGATAATGGACGAGAGCGGAATGGTTGACCCGATAAATTCATGGAACAGGTATATCCCTTTGAGCGCGGGAATTTTGAGCATTTTCCGGTAGTCGAAAATTTTTCTCCAGGTGGGCCCGGGAATTTTTTTAAGTTCGCTGAAATGGCGATCATGGATCAAGAGCACCTTGCCGCACCGGGGACAGGTGTAGAGGAGGGTGTCGATGCCGAACTCCTCATGACAACCAAGACATTCGTAATAGAGTTCGCCCCGTGTTTCCGGAATCAAATGGGGCGCGATCTCTTTCGGGAATTCTTCGAGTTTCATAATGAGATCCTTTCCAGTCCGTTCATGTACGGCCTGAGGGCTTCCGGAATCAGGATCGATCCATCGGCCTGTTGATAATTTTCCAGAATGGCCGCGAATGTCCTTCCAACGGCAAGCCCGGAGCCGTTCAAGGTATGAAGCAGGTCGGTGCCTTTTTTTCCTTTCCTGCGAAACCGCATGTTGCCTCGCCGGGCCTGAAAGCTTTCAAAATTGCTGCAGGAGGAAATTTCCCGGTAGGTTCCCTGCTCTGGCATCCACACTTCGATGTCGTAGGTCTTTGCGGCCGAGAACCCCATGTCTCCCGTGCAGAGGGTGATCACCCGGTAGGGGAGTTCAAGGCGTTTTAAAATGGTTTCCGCATTGTCCAGGAGTTTCTCCAGTTCATCGTAGGAGGTTTCGGGTGTCGTGAATTTAACGAGTTCCACCTTGTTGAACTGATGTTGCCGGATAAGTCCCTTGGTGTCTTTACCGTAGGAACCGGCTTCGGAGCGGAAACAGGGCGTGTAGGCGGTGAAGTAGATGGGAAGCACCTCTTCGTCGACGATTTCTCCCTGAAGAATATTGGTGACCGGCACTTCGGCCGTGGGAATGAGAAAGTAGTCGAGTCCCTCCAATTTGAATAAATCCTGCTCGAATTTGGGGAGCTGGCCGGTGCTGGTCATGCTTTTCCGGTTGACGATAAAGGGTGGCAAAACCTCCTTGTATCCATGCTGTTCCGTATGGATATCGAGCATGAAGCTGATGAGGGCCCTTTCCATCCGGGCTCCCTTCCCAAGATAGAGGGGAAAACGCGAACCGGTGATCTCAGCGGCTTTTTCCAGATTGAGAATGTTTAAATTTTGTCCCAAGGCCCAATGGGCGAGTGGCGTAAAGTCGAACTTGCGCGGTTCGCCGATGGTTTTTAAAAGGGTGTTGTCCGACTCGTCCTTGCCGATGGGAACCGATTCATGGGGAATATTGGGAATGGCGAGCAGAATTTCGCTCAGTGCGGTTTCGTTTTCAGCAAGCTCTTTTTCCAGATCCTTTATCCGGGAAGAGACATTTCTCATCTCAGTGACGAGCGATTCCGCGTTCTCGCCGTTTTTCTTCATTTTAGCGATCGTGTCTGAAACAACATTCCGTTGGTGCCTCAGCGTTTCGCTTTCCTGAAGAAGAGCGCCCCTTTTGGTGTCGCAATCGATAAACGCGTCGAAATTGGCGCTGCCGCCCCGATTGGAGAGCGCTCTCTTGACTTCGGATAAATTTTGTCTCACATACTTGATTTCCAGCATATTATTTCCTATATTCCACCCTGACCTTAGCGTTGTTTAGACAGCGAATTGATTTGGGACCGAATCACTTATTCTGGCCTGTCAGACATGATAAAAAATGGTGCTTGTTGGTTACACATTGACAATCCTGATGATTAAAAAAAGTTAAAAGTGCTCTAACATGATACTTACGGTTTAGTCAATGATTATTGCAAGTTGACAACCTTCCGCCGCTTTTGTATAAGATGACAACAAACAGTTAATGGAAATGGAGAATGCGCATGGAGGATTCAGGAGATAAGAAAATCGGCACGGTGAAGCTGGTCAAAGAGGCCATGGCCGCCTTGAGCCAGGAAGAACTTGAGACGAAGCGCAAACAGGTTGAAGAGAGGCTCTTTGAATTCGCCAATTTTATGGAGGCCAAGATCGTTCTGATTTATTTTAAAACGGGACTTGAGCTGGATACCAGGCATATCATTGAGCGCAGTTTTCAGAAGAACAAAATCGTCGTGTTGGCCCTTCCCGGCGCCGAGAAGCATAAGTTCACGCTTCTGAAAATCACCAACCTGGATGACGATGTGACCGAAGGACCGGACGGCAATATGGAGCCCGATCCCGCACGGTGCAAATCGGTTCCCCTTGATCGGATCGATATTGCGATTATTCCGGGTGTCGCCTTTGATGAAAAGGGCGGCCGGCTCGGTTCAGACGACGGCTACTACGACCGATTGGTATCACGGCTTCCCCTCACAACCCGGAAGATCGCCCTTGCCTACGAGGCGCAGGTCGTTCCCCAGATCCCCATGGATTCGAGAAACAAACATGTGGACATTATCATCACCGACAGCCGGATTATCTATAAGATATAAAGTGAGCGGTTAAAAAATAAAAGAAGGAGAGGGTTTCCCCATCTCCTTCTTTTTATTTAATAATCAGCAAAAAACCTTACGAAACGCTTATTTTCCGCCGGTTGCCGCTGCGTGTGTCTTGATGGCGACTTTTTCGGTCAATCCCGCATAGTATTCCCGGAGGATGTCGAGAACCTCTTCACGGCCAAAATGGTCCGGAATCGGTGTGCCTTCGGAGAGGCCTTTTCTCAGCATGGTGCCTGAGAGAATGATGCGGTCTTTTTTCTCGTGCGGGCAGGTTCTCAATGAGGCCATGCCGTCACATTTTGTGCAGTAGAAGGTCCAGTCGATCTTGAGCGGTTTGCAGAGAAGGGCCTTGCCTTCGCCTGCCGGAGTTGGGATCTGGTTAAAAATTTCCTGGGCTTCGAACATGCCGTAGAAATCGCCAACGCCTGCATGGTCACGGCCGATGATCATATGGGAAACGCCGTAGTTCTGACGGAACGTTGCATGGAGAAGGCCTTCACGGGGACCGGCATAGCGCATGTCGAGGGGATAACCGCCCTGAAGCACGTTCTTCCCTACAAAATAATTCTTTACAAGCACGTCAATGCATCGTACCCGGACTTCCGCGGGAATGTCGCCCGGTTTCAGGTTGCCTACGAGGGAGTGGATGAAAACGCCGTCACACACTTCAATAGCGATTTTCGCCAGATACTCATGGGAACGGTGCATGGGGTTTCTCAACTGAAGAGCCGCAACCGTTGACCAGCCTTTTTCTTCAAAGATTTTTCTGGATTCGGCGGGTTTCATATAAACGCCTTTGTATTTAACCGGATAGTCGCCTTCGCTGAGAACTTTTACGGGGCCTGCCAGGTTAACGGTTTTCTGCGCCATCACCATCTGAACGCCGGGGTGATCGTCTTTTGCGATCTTCCAGAACTCATCGGCGGTCGGGGTGCCTGCGCCCATGAAGGTCTTTTCGCATTCGTATTTTTTATCGGCTTCGGTCATCTCAAATTTTTCGGTGACCTTCATGGTTCCCATGATTGCGCCGCTCTTTGAAACAAGGGCGATCTCCTGTCCCTCTTTGATGGCGTCGGCGTCGCTTTTGTCAGCGGCCAAGGTCACCGGAATGGGCCAGAAGGTTCCGTCGGCCAGAAGATAATTGTCACAAACGCCTTTCCAATCGGCTTTGGTCATGAAACCGGTCAATGGGCTGAAACCGCCGATGCCGATCATGATAAGATCGCCTTCTTCACGCGGGGTGATAACGATTTTTTTCAGACCTTCGGCTTTTTTCTTTTCGTCCTCAAGCGCCTTACCTTCGAGAAGACAGATGGTCAATCCTTTTCCACCATGGGGTGCAACTAACTTTGACATGCGTTTTTCTCCTTTGGTTTAATTGTTGTTCTATTAATAATATCAATTAGTTTCAAACTAATAAAAAGTTTATGCAACTATTCACCACAAGTCGACACTTTTAGTATGACCGCCGTCCTTTGTCAAGTGTAATTGGGGTTTTATCCCAGATAAAATTCCAAGCCTCCCAGGAGTCCAGAATAACTGTTTGAGCATCACAATAAAATCGGATATAAGGCATGGCTTGTAAAAAAAAGAAGCGAATTTAAAAAAAATATGGAGTCTTTTAAAATGTTGAATGCTTATCAAACCCATGTGGAAGAACGTTCCAGGATGAAAATCCCTCCCAAACCCCTTGATCCAGAGCAGGTTATGGCGCTTATTCCTCTGTTGACCTCGCCTCCCAATGGCGATGCCCCTCTATTGACCGCTCTCTTTGAAAACCGGGTTCCTTCCGGGGTCGATCCGGCCGCAAAAATTAAAGCCCTCTTCCTGTCTGATATCATTTCAGGGAAAGCCCATTCTCCCTTGATCGATCAAGCGCGGGCTGTTCAGATTCTGGGAACCATGGGCGGCGGCTACAATATCGATATCCTGATTGGGCTCTTGGATGAACCGGCGCTCTCGTCAGAAGCGTTCCAGGCCCTTTCAAGCGCCATTCTGGTGTTTGACGGGGTTCACCGGGTCCATGAAAAGGCGAAAGCAAATCCCTGGGCCGAAAAACTGCTTCATGCCTGGGCGGAGGCGGTCTGGTTTGACAACAAGAGGCCTCTGCCCGACCAGATATCTCTCTCACTCTTTAAGATCGACGGTGAGATCAATACGGACGATTTTTCACCGGCATCCGAAGCCTGGAGCAGGCCCGACATCCCTCTCCACGCCCTCTCCATGCTTCAGAAAAGGGCGGAAGCGCCGCTGGCCCTCCTTGACCGGCTCAAGGCAAAGAGGCTTCCCATCGCCTGCGTGGGAGACGTGGTGGGCACCGGTTCCTCCCGGAAGTCGGCGGTCAATTCTCTGTTGTGGCATATTGGAAACGATATCCCGTTTGTTCCCAACAAGCGGCAGGGGGGCGTGGTGCTCGGCGGTAAGATCGCCCCTATTTTCTACAACACCCTGGAAGATGCGGGGGCGTTTCCGGTGGAGTGCGAGGTCTCCCAGCTCCGGACCGGCGATATCATCACCCTTTATCCTTACGAAGGGAAGATCGTTCATGGTGAAACCGGGAAAACGCTTTCGGAATTTAAGGTGAAATCGGAGGTGATCTTCGATTCGGTCCGGGCAGGCGGAAGAATCCCCCTGATCATCGGCAGGTCCCTTACCAATACCGCACGGGCGCTTCTTGGGATGGAGCCATCGCCTGTTTTTAGAAAACCGATTCTGCCGGAAGATAGCGGCGCTGGATACACCCTTGCCCAAAAGATCGTCGGGAAAGCCTGCGGGGTAAAAGGGGTTCGGCCATTCACCTATTGTGAGCCCAGGATGAGCACCGTCGGCTCCCAGGACACCACCGGCCCCATGACCCGTGACGAATTGAAAGAGCTGGCCTGTCTGAAATTTTCAGCCGGGCTTGTCATGCAATCTTTTTGTCATACCGCCGCCTATCCAAAAAAAGTGGACATCGAGATGCACCGCACCCTGCCTCGATTTTTCCAGGAACGGGGGGGCGTGGCCCTTCGTCCCGGCGATGGGGTGATTCACGCTTGGCTCAACCGAATGCTCCTCCCCGATACCGTGGGCACGGGCGGAGACTCCCACACCCGCTTTCCCCTGGGGATCAGTTTCCCTGCGGGATCGGGGCTGGTGGCTTTTGGCGCGGCATTGGGCGTCATGCCTCTCGATATGCCCGAGTCGGTCCTGGTCCGGTTTAAAGGGAAACGGCAATATGGCGTTACCGTCCGGGACATGGTCAACGCCATTCCCTATGTGGCGATTCACCAGGGGCTTTTAACCGTGGCCAAAGAGGGGAAGAAAAATATATTTTCAGGAAAGATTCTGGAGATAGAAGGGCTTGATATGCTGGATGTGGACCAGGCCTTCGAGATGACAGACGCTTCTGCGGAACGTTCCGCCGCGGCCTCTACCATCCGGTTGTCCCGTGATTCGGTGATTTCCGCTGTCAGATCGAATCTTGCCCTGCTAAAATGGATGGCGGAAAATGGCTATCAGGACCGGCGAACGATTGGAAGCCGTGTCCGGGAAATGGACTCCTGGCTTGCCGCGCCGGAGCTTCTTTCCGCTGATCGGGACGCGGTCTATTCGGCGGAGATGGAAGTGGATCTGGATCAGATAACGGAACCAATCCTCGCATGCCCCAATGACCCGGATGATGTGAAACGCTTATCCCATGTGGCCGGAACTCCGGTAAACGAGGTTTTTATCGGCTCGTGCATGACCAGTATCGGTCACTTCAGGGCCGCGGCGGCCCTATTAGAACATGCTCCAAAGATAAAAACCGGCCTATGGATGACACCGCCCACGAAGATGGATGAACGGCGGCTTCGGGAAGAGGGGCTCTACGCGATTTTTGGGAAAGCAGGGGCGCGCATGGAGATCCCTGGCTGCTCCTTGTGCATGGGGAACCAGGCAAGAGTTGCGGATGGCGCGACCGCGATCTCCACATCGACCCGGAATTTTCCGGAACGGATGGGGAATGGCGCAAGGGTTTTCCTGGCGTCGGCGGAACTTGCGGTCATGGCGGCCATTCTGGGACGCATCCCTTCTTTGGAGGAGTATCGGGAGATGATTCGGAGAATTGAAGAGAACCGTGAGTCGATTTACAGAGGGTTGCGATTCGATGAGCTGGAGCTTGACCTTCACGATTTTTGAACATTGAGTGGAAGCTTATTGTAACCGCCGGTCATAGGAAGAGGAAGACAAAAAAAAACCGTTCTTTCGTTATCCGAAAGAACGGTTTGGCATGGTTGAGATGGCGGAGAAATAGAGATTCGAACTCTAGAAGGGGATTAGCCCTTACGCCCTTAGCAGGGGCGCGCCTTCAGCCACTCGGCCATTTCTCCACATGGCGGAGGAGGTAGGATTCGAACCCACGGAACTTTTGGTTCAACGGTTTTCAAGACCGCCGCCTTAAACCACTCGGCCACTCCTCCGGCTCAAAATTTTAAAAGGTTCTTATCACCCAAACCGATACCGGTCAATATTTTTTATTTTGTTTTCTTTCGAATACATTTTCTATTGACTCCCCCTTGCCATAAATAATAAATGATTCAACTATCGTCATTAACAGAAACCATCAGGGAGAGAGGAATGATAAAAACCGGTTTGGGAAAGAGGATCCTTGGCCATTTGTTTATACTTTTTATGTCCTGCGCTTTCGCAGTCGCCATGGAGGACGAAAAGCCAGACACGGCATCTGGTTTAACCATTTTAGAAACATTGATGTGCCGAGAAATGGTCAACAATGAACCGGTGGGCGTTTCGGACGTGTTCCCAATCGATACGAAAGAACTGATCTGTTTTAACCGGATCTCCGGTGCGGATGGGGATACGGAGATCATTCATAACTGGTATTTCAACGAGAGCCTGGTCTCTTCCATCACACTACCCGTAAAGACTGGAAATTGGCGCACCTACAGCTTAAAGGTTCTCCCGGCGGAGGCGGTGGGGGACTGGAAAGTCGAAATACTGACAAAAGATGGCCGCTTCCTGCAGAAGATTTATTTTCTCGTCAATTAGAAAACGGGCCGGGCTCTTTGGGAAGCCCCCGGTCTGTGCCTCATGTCTTTTAATCCAACCAAGGAGAGCCAATCATGGCGGAAAAAAAGTCACTCGGTGAGATTTTAGTTCAGAAAAACCTGGTTTCGACAAAAGATATCGACCAGGCCCTTCGCATTCAGACAGGCGGTAACAGACGGCTCGGTTATATTCTGATCAAGATGGGGCTGATTACCGACGATCAGCTTTTTGAAGCCCTGTCAGACCAGCAAGGCATTCCCATCGTCAATATCGAACGGGAATTTTCAAGCGATGTTGAAAGGCTCCTTCCCAGATATCTCTGCCGGAAATATAGCGTGATCCCCATCTCTCTGGGTGAAAAGAACGTTTTAAATCTCGCGATGGTGAACCCTCTTGACCAGGAGGCCATCTCCGACATCGACAATTTCACCGGGCGTCTCGTAAGGCCTCTTCTTGCCAAGGAAAAGGATGTGGCGGACGCCATTGGCACTCATATCCCTTTTCTGGCCAGAGATATTTTCAATCCGTTAATATACAGCAGAGTGGCCCAGGTGGTGACAGCCTTGGCCGTCGTTCTCCTGGCCGCCGTTTGTTTTTATGTCTACAAGGATATTCAGACCAAGAAATATGGCTATGAATCCAAATCCGGAGAGTTGACCGTCTATTCAAACCACGAGACGATGGTAGGGGTTGAGGGGGACGGCGCCATTTCGCTGATCGGACACGGGCCTTATGCAAAAGGGTTCTATTCGGTCGTGTTTGAGGATGGGGAGTCTCTTAAAGCCTTTATTGATCGGGAAAAAAATAAATTCACCGATGCCCAATATCAATGGCTTGTTTGGATAGCGGGAAACAGACTCTCCAGACTGAGGCAATAAAGGGCGGCCTCAGCCTGGAAATGGTGGATGCGGGTTTCTCTTTTTAAGGGGGATCCCGGAAGGGATGGCATGCGATCAATTGAATCGTATTCTCGCGTCTCCCCGGACTTTGATGTTCAGATCTTTCATTTTAACGTCATTTAAAACGGTTTTGTCCAAACCCGTATCTACGCCGGTGACCTTGTCAAAGGCCTGGGCGAAGGTGATTTCGTCCATGTGAATATTCATGTTGAGTTTCTGTTCGGTGGCTTCGGTGAAATTAAGGGCCATCTTATTGACATGGGCCTCGTCAAAGGAGGTTTGATTCACGGTGACTGAGGCGGTTTCAAGGTCGTTTTTAACGAATACCTGGTCAAACACCTTTTTTTTGATCTCCTGGTTCACCCCGGCGGTGTTTGAAAAGGCTTCATTGAAGCCGGTAATGCCTGCCTGGCCGGTTACGCTGTTGAGCTCGTTGTCGGTCATGGCCTTCATATCCGTAACTCCGACATGAGTGATAACCAGAAGACATGTGATGATGGCCGGTAAAATATATTTTTTCATGTGGCGTTCCCCCTTTGATTTCATGAGGCATGGTTTATGTTTTATTTTTTTGTCCTTGGATCGAATAAATCATAAACGATGTTTACCAACAAATTATCACTGGCCCAAAATATTGTCAAGATAATCGTACTGAAAACTTTATCATGAATCGCAAATGAAGCGCATCGGTTAATTTTTTATTTTTTCTATTTGTATTTATGGTTCACTTAATATTAAATACCCGGCTGTAATGATCATGTCCCAAATCCAATCATCCGGGAAATAATAAACGATCGAGCGTGGTCCATCATGATGACAAAAGATAAAGTGAAATTAGGAATTATCGGCGCGGGGAAATTCGGTACGGCTCTGGCCCACCGGTTCTGTGACAATGAAAACCTTGATGTGTCGCTGGGGGTGCGGAAGGAAACCATGCTTTACAGCAAAACTAGCCTTCTGGACGCCATGCTGGAAACCCATTCCAATCCCAAGCATATGCCGGGAAAAAAATTGTCTGACCGCCTGGCCATCGCCACCATAGAAGAGGTCGCCAAGGATAAGGATATTCTGATCATATCGGTTCCTGTGGGATATATCCGAGACGCGGTTAAAACCTTTAGGGATATTGTGTCGCCGGAGACCATCATCTTAAGCACCATGAAGGGTATCGAATATGAGTCCTTCAAGCGTCCAACGGAAATATTGGACGAAGAGATGGACCGCCTGGAGCAGGATCGGTTCGCGGTCTTGTCCGGGCCCACATTCAGCTATGAGTTGTATAATGGTCACAGGCTCTCCGCGGTGATCGCGGCCCATGACTCGACGGTGGCTGACTTTTTGAAAACCAATCTCTCCGTCATCGATAAGCTGAATATTCAGACCACCACCGATGTGAGGGGGGTGGAGTACGCGGGCGCCTTGAAAAATGTGATCGCCATCGGGGCCGGATTCCTATTTACCAAAAATTACGGACATGGACCCCTCTGGGCCTATCTGAACAACGCGGCTTTTGAAATGAAAAAAATGATCTATCTCTTGGGGGGGCACAACGATACCATCCACTCCCAATCCGGGATCGCCGATCTTTTCATGACAAGCACGTCGCGGCTCAGCAGAAACTGGAATGCGGGAAAGTGTCTCGCTGAAACCGGAAGCATCAGCTATAACAACCCCGATGGCGTGGCCGAAGGGGTCTACACCTCAAAGGCCTTAAGGGAATTTTTCGAAACCAACGATCTGGTGGAGTTCGCCAACGAACATTTTAAAATTCTCCTGGACCTCGGGTACATGATTCACGGAAACACCCGCACCCCCGAAGAGATCATTGAGGGAATTCTCTCCTATTACGAAGCGGAAAACAAGTTCACCCTCTTTCAGAAGGCCGTCGACCGGTTGCGCCTCGGCCAGGTTAAGCGGCGGATTTTAAAAAGATACGATCAATAGAGAAACATTATGGCGGGAAACGAGTCGGTAAAAGCGATCTATTACGCCCTTTTCGCCAATCTTGGCATCGCGATCTCAAAAGGGGCTGCGGCGGTGATCACCCGTTCCGGAAGCATGGTGGCGGAGACCATCCATTCCCTATCGGATTGCGCCAACCAGGGGCTGCTTCTTCTGGGAATGAAGCGGGCCGCGATACCACCGGACGAGGAGCACCCGCTGGGCCACGGTAAGGCCGCCTATTTTTGGAGTTTTATTGTGGCCATGATGCTCTTCAGCGTGGGCGGACTCTTTTCCGTATACGAGGGAATCCATAAGCTCCACGCCCATGAACCGGTGCAGAAAGTGTGGCTCGCCCTCACCGTTTTAGGCGTTTCCATCATCCTTGAAATGTCGAGCCTCTTCGGCGCTCTCACGGAAATTAAAAAAATAAGAGGGAAGAAGCGTTTCCTGGAGTGGCTGAAGTCAACGCGCAGCTCGGAATTGGTGGTTGTCCTGGGAGAAGATGTCGCGGCTGTGCTGGGCCTGATAATAGCCTTCGTCTTTGTCGCCCTCTCCCATATCTCGGGCGATCCTATCTATGACGCCATCGGCTCCATCGCCATCGGTTTGATTCTCCTGATCGTTTCGTTTTTTCTGATCATCCGGATGAAGGATCTTCTGATTGGAAAATCGGCGGACCCCGAGATCGAGACCGCTATCCGCAGATATTTGGAGACCGATCCCATGATCGAAACCATACTCAACATTATCACGGTTCAGATCGGTCCTTACATCATGCTTGCGGGAAAGATCCGGCTGAAAAAGGGGATCGAGATCACCGAGGCGTGCCGGACGATTAACCGGATGGAGTCGAATTTGAAGAGAGAGATCCCTCAGATCCGATGGAGTTTTATGGAGCCGGATATTATTTGAATGGGGGGCGCTGGTGGGAGCCATGGGAAAATGAGGGTAGGCGGATATGGTGATACGAGAAGATTTTGAAACCAGGGAAAAGACATTCATTGCGCCGTATGGATGCCTGAGCGTGGCGTCCAAGGGAAGACTCAGGGATGAAGAGCCCTGCCCAATAAGGACAGCCTTCCAGCGGGACCGGGACCGGATCGTCTTCTCCCATTTTTTCAGGCGGCTTAAATATAAGACTCAAGTTTTCCTATCCCCCCTGGGCGATCATTACAGAACCCGGCTCACCCATACCCTCGAAGTGGCCCAGGTGGCGAGAACCATCGCCAGAGCCATGCGGCTGAACGAGGATCTGGTCGAAGTCATCGCGCTGGGACACGATCTGGGGCATACTCCCTTTGGTCACAGCGGTGAAACGGTTTTAAAAAAAATATATTCCGAGGGTTTCATGCACGCCGAGCAGAGTCTTCGAGTGGTGGATCTCCTGGACCGGAAAGGCGACGGCTTGAATCTCTGCTTCGAGGTTCGGGATGGCATTCTCAAACATTCAAAAGGATTCGGCGACATCATTCCCGACGATCCGAAAGAGGCGGCGGACACGGTGGAGGGCCGGGTTGTGCGGATCGCGGACATCATGGCCTATCTGAACCACGATCTGGATGATGCGATCCGGAGCCGGGTGATTTCGAGAGAACAGGTGCCCAGGGAGTGCCGGACCATTCTGGGGGAGAGCCAGCCCAAAAGAGCCGCCACGATGATTCAGGATCTCATCGTCAACAGCAGGCCCGACGGCAGAGAAATGCATCTCATTTTAAGCAAGACGGTCCTTCATGGGATGACGGTTTTAAGGCGCTTTCTTTATGATAATGTGTACCGGTCAAAATCGGTTGAAGGGGAGTTTATCAAGGCCAATAAAATTCTCACCGAGCTCTACTGTTATTTTCTGCAACAGGAGAACATGGCCCTGTTGGATAAAGAACTTGAAGCGCTTGAGTTGCAGAAGTGCAAGAAAAGCAATCCAACCATCGAGAGGACCGTATGCGATTTTATCGCAAGCATCACGGACCGGTACGCCCTGGAGCTCTATACCCGCCTCTTTTTTCCTTCACCCATGGTATGACTCGGGTTTAAAGAACGCCCGCCGGCATGGGGCCGATTTTTTCGCCTCCCAGCACATACCCGCCATCCAGACGCAGCACGCTTCCGGTCATGAAGGGCGCCTCTTTAAGAAGAAAGAGGACCGCTTTCACCACATCTTCGATTCTCCCGGTCCGTTGCAGAAGGGTGTGGCTGATGATGGCCTCTTTTTCAGGATCGGATAGCAGCCCCCATCCCCGGGTATGCTCCCCATGACGGGTCTCGAAAAACCCCAGCATGATTTCGTTCACCCGCACCGTTGGCGCGGCCATTCTTGCCCAGGTCTCGGTAAGAAGAGCGCTCCCCCGGCAGGCTGCGGCGTAACCATCGTTAAAAACAGGACTTGCGGGTCCTGAGCGGCCAACAACGCCTGCGATGGACGAAAAATTGATCACCGCGCCGTTCTCCGATCGGATCAGATAGGGGAGTGCGTGCTCAAAGACCCATCGTTTGGCCCGAAGGGTGGTCGCCATTTCAAGATCCCACTGCTCTTCCGTATATGGGCCGTGAACAACCGGCCAGCCTCCCCGTTCGATATTGTTAATGAGGATGTCGATCCGCCCGAACCGTTCGGCCACCTGTTGGATCATGCCAGGGATCGTCCGGGTTTCAAGAAGGTTGGTCCGGAGGATCAAGGGGTCGCAACCGGCATTTAGAAAATCGGCTTTCATTGCCGGAAGGCTCTCTTCCCAGTCCCAGTAGGTGAGGGCCAGGTTGACTTCTTCTCCGGCAAGGGCGAGGCCAATCCCTTTCCCGATGCCTTTAACGGCTCCCAGTACCAAGGCCACTTTGTTCTTCAGGCTCAAATCGAAAGCTCCCGAAGGGTTTGGGCCAGTTGACCCTCATCGGTGTGGAGTCCGAAGAGTTTTAGTTTAATCCAGGCATACCCAAAGAGGAGGAGGGCCGGATCGCTCTTCTCGATCTGTTGGAGAATCGCGGGGATGGGGTTCAAATCATCGGCCAAACCATTTTCAAAGATCTCTTTTCTGAACGCGTCGATGTCGTAGCAGGCCAGGTAAAAGAGTTTCCGGGAGTTCCGGTCAAGGGGGCCGGGGTGGAGACGGTTTTTAAGGCTGATGATTTCCATGAGGGGATCGTTCATCCGGTTGTAGGGGAGGAGCCCCTGGGCCGCCATCCAATCTCGGACCGTCTGGGTTTTTCCCCTGCCGTGGCCCTGACAGTGGGGTTCCGTGATCAGCATGAAGTATTCGGTAATAACGCCGGTTTCACGGGAGCGCTTGATCGCCCGCGCGATGGGGTAGGCCCGGCATGCGCCAGGACGGTCATCATAAACGGAACAGCCGGAGGGTGTGAGAAAGGGGCACTCCAACTCTGTTCCGGGTTTGTATTGGGGTGTCACGACCGGAAGCCCGGATTCGGGGCCGGTGTGGAACGCTGTGTAACGATCGAGAAACTCCCAGGAGGGAAGTTTCAAAGCCTTCTTCAAACGCATTACATCATAGGGGGATAGAAACTGGTTCAGATCATGGCAGCACTCGTTGAAGCAGGAAACCTCCGGTGTGCATGAGAAGGTGAAAGGATCGTCGATGCCCATCGACAGGGTGCACTCTTCCATTTGTCTTTTTCCCATAAGGTTGCGGGTTGATACCCTTTCATAACGCCAACAAAAGGACTCCCTAACATGTTTTTTTTTGGAAGGAAACCTTAAAAAGGAGTGGATCGCTTGCGCTAAAATTGCTTGACAAGCCGATGAACGGATGTTAGTAACCTCTTTTTTAATGGGATATTTATAGGCCTTTTTTTACAAAGTTATTTACGTTATCTCACCAGATAACGGGTTTTGTTAGATTTATAATAGCCGGGGATTTTTATACCGGCGGGAAAATTATTGGCCGGTGTGCTTTTTTTAAAGGCGCACCCTAGAAGTTTAACCGGGTTGAAATTTTATTTATGGCGAATTTCACCTTACTAAATTAGGGAGCTAAATCAATGCCAAGCTTTGTAATCACAGAGAAATGTGACGGTTGTAAGGGCGGGGACAAAACCGCTTGCATGTACATTTGTCCCAATGACTTGATGGTGCTGGATCCGAACGCGATGAAAGCATATAATCAGGAACCGGATGCATGCTGGGAATGCTTTTCATGCGTAAAAATCTGCCCCACCCAGGCGATTGAAGTCCGTGGTTATTCGGATTTCGTGCCGATGGGGAGCAGCATCGTCCCGATGATGGGAACCGAGGATGTTATGTGGACCTGTAAATTCAGAAACGGCGTCGTAAAACGTTTCAAGTTCCCCATCCGAACCACTCCGGAAGGAACTGCCAATGCCTATAAAGCCAGCAAGGGCAAAGACCTCAACACAGAGTTGCTGTTTACCGAAGAGGCCGAAGGCGCATCACTCAGGCAGCCGCTCAAGACAGCTTGATTTTCAACTAAGAGATTCAGCCGAAATTTGAATTTACCAAATTACTAAGGAGGATATAAAATGGCAATTCCAAATAAGCCTGCAGGTGAAATAAAGGCCGTCGTTGATCCTGAAATAGTGGAAAAAGAGGTCGACATTCTGATCGTTGGCGGTGGCATGGCTGCATGCGGCACCGCATTTGAAATTCTCAAATGGGCCGATAAAGAGAGCGTTCTGCTCGTTGATAAAGCCGCCATGGAAAGATCCGGCGCGGTCGCCCAAGGTCTCTCCGCCATCAATACTTATGTTGGCGAAAACACCGCGGACGATTATGTAAGAATGGTTCGGAACGACCTTATGGGTATCGTTCGTGAAGACCTTATTTTTGACTGCGGCCGTCATGTGGATGATTCCGTTCATCTGTTCGAAGAGTGGGGACTTCCGGTCTGGAAAAAAACCGAAGACGGGAAAAACGCCGACGGAAAAAAAGGCCAGAAACTGGGAACCCTGAAGTCAGGCGCAAAACCGGTTCGTACCGGCAAATGGCAGATCATGATCAACGGCGAGTCATATAAAAGAATCGTTGCCGAGGCCGCAAAACTCGCTCTTGGCGAAGCCAACATCCTTGAAAGGGTTTTCATCGTTGAAATTCTGAACGACAAGAACGATCCTACCAAGATCGCCGGCGCGGTTGGTTTCTCCGTCCGGGAAAACAAAGTATATGTCATCAAATGCAAAACCATGATGGTTGCATGCGGCGGCGCGGTAAATATTTATCAGCCCCGTTCGGTTGGTGAAGGAAAAGGCCGCGCATGGTATCCGGTATGGAATGCAGGCTCCACTTACACCATGGCTCTCAGAGCTGGTGCCGAACTCTCAATGATGGAGAACCGTTTCACCCCAGCCCGTTTTAAAGATGGTTACGGTCCGGTTGGTGCGTGGTTCCTTCTTTTCAAAGCCAAACTTCAGAATGGTCTTGGCGAAAATTATCTGGCTTCCGACGCGGTTAAAAAAGAGCTTGAAAGCTATGCGCCTTATGGCACCGCAGCAATCACTCCGACCTGCCTAAGAAACCATGTCATGTTGTTTGAAATGAAAGCTGGCCGTGGCCCCATCATTATGGACACTGTAGCCGCTCTCGCAGCTCTCGGCGCAACCATGGACAAGAAAGAGCTCAAACACCTTGAGTCAGAAGCATGGGAAGATTTCCTCGACATGACGTGCGGTCAGGCGAACCTCTGGTGCGCCACCAACACCGAACCGGAAAAGAAGAATTCCGAAATCATGCCGACCGAACCCTACCTCTTGGGCTCACACTCCGGATGCTGCGGCATCTGGTGCTGCGGTCCGGATGAACCCTGGGTTCCCGCTTCTTACAAATGGGATGTCAACGGCGTTGTATACAACCGTATGACCACCGTAAAAGGCCTCTTCACCGCCGGTGACGGCGTTGGTTGCTCAGGCCACAAGTTCTCCTCAGGTTCCCATGCTGAAGGCCGAATCGTCGCCAAACAGATGGTCAGATACGTAAGAAACAATGCTTCTTACAAACCCGAGTTGGAGCAGTCCGCGAAAGAACTGGCTGACATGGTTTACAAACCGGTGAAAACATTCATGGCTCACTCCGGGTACACCACCGCCGTGGATATCAACCCCAATTATTGCAAACCCAAGGGCATGACCATGCGTCTGATGAAAGCCACCCATGAATATGGTGCTGGAACGGCTACCTATTATCAGACCAACGGCAAATCCCTTGAAATCGTTCTCTCAATGCTCCAGGATATGAGAGAAGATTGCGAAAAATTGGCCGCCGGCGACCTTCATGAACTGATGAGATGCTGGGAAATCTATCACAGAATTTACACTGTTGAAGCCCATCTCCGTCACATCCAGTTCCGTAAAGAGACCCGTTATCCCGGTTTCTACTACAGAGCGGATTTCCCAGAACAGAACGACAAAGAGTGGTTCTGCTTCGTCAACTCTTCTTACAACAAGAAAACCAACGAATGGTCGCTCAGGAAAGCAGAGTATCACAAAATTATTCCTGATTGATCGATTAGCGGCTTGAAGTATAGCTGAAGGATATGACCTCCAGGTGCAGAAGACCGCACCTGGAGGTTTTTTATAAGAACCGAAGCATTCGTCGTCCGAAGATGGGCGGCGCTTTAAGATCCGAGCTTCTGCGATTAGCCGGTTGTAGATTTAAAATACTTAAAAATACAACCGGTTAGTAGCAGAAGTATGTATTATTCCTAAGAACGGAATATAAGATAACGGGTACTTGAAGTTAAGAAACATTTGAACCGATTTATGCACGGAGGGATAAAATGACAATAGACAAAGACGCCCCTGCTGGAGGAAGCATACTGGTGGTCGGTGGAGGGATCAGTGGCCTGACGACGACCCTCGAAGCCGCCGAAGTGGGGTATGAAGTATTTCTGGTCGAAAAAAATCCATCTCTGGGAGGACGGGTATCACAATTGAATCAATACTTTCCCAAATTGTGCCCCCCGACCTGCGGCCTCGAAATCAACTATCGGCGCTTGAAGGAAAACAAAAAGATCAAGGTTTTCACCCTCGCTGAAGTTGAAAAAGTGGAAGGCGTTCCCGGAAACTACATCGCGACCATTAAAATCAGTCCCAGGTACGTGAACGAGAAGTGCACCTGCTGCGG
>JAGVHJ010000336.1 GCA_020056645.1 Desulfobacterales bacterium | reverse complement strand
ATTTTATTCGCTCTCCTGATACCGATGGGAGCGTTTCCAAACCCCTGGGACTGGACCAGCATATATTGTTTCAAAAGGGGTTGCCACTCGATGCTAAACTCCATCTGACCATCGCGAAAAATAGGGAGAATCGCCGCGCCTTTTTTCAGCTTTTTCATGGTTGTCCAACGCTTTTCGGATGGTCGCCACCAGGAGGGATTCAATAACCGTTCGTTAAAAAAATCTTCGATGGGCCAACGGCAAAGATAGATGTCGTGGCTCGTTTTGTGGGTCAGGAATCCATAAACGTATCTTTTTTCAGAGAAGACAAAGGTGAGAGTCAGAGGCAGTCCTGACGGGGAGGCGGGAGGGGGCACCTGACGCCACGCCCACGCTTCTGGCGCGGGGCTGCGATCCATCACCGACACGCAATGCCATGCGCCAATATGAAAGCCCAGATCATTTTTCACGGTGACAACACTCATTAAAAAAACAAAGAGCTTGTCCCGGACGAGGATTCCCATGGAGGGCCATACCTCGCCCAGATGGGGAAGCTGAAAATAGGGAGCGGGTTTTCCCTTTGAATCCCGAAAGTAAAAATGGATGCCGGCCTTGGTCGGATCGCTCCCTTTCTGAATGGCGATGCTGTTCCGGATCATCACCGATTTTTTGCGATCTTCGAGGCCGTCGGTTCCGATGAAGGTGTCGCCGAAGAGCCAGAGGATCTCTTCATGGCCGATGGCGATGGAGGAAGCGCCGTCCCCACCCAGCCATCGTGGGTCTTTCTGGAACAAGGTGTCCGCCTCGGGAAAAGGAGCGAGCAAGAGGGTCGGGCTGTGCGGCGCCTTTTCCCGTCCTGGCGTTTTGACGCATCCTGAAACGATCAGAAGAAAAACGAAAAAAAAGAGGAGCGACGCTGGAAGAAAGAATCGGCAAAAGGGCTTTAACGGCTCAATGAATGAGTCGCCAGAGAGAGTGAATCGTTTCCTGTTCACTATTTCCGAAGCCAAAAGCTCTGACTTTTCTGAAAGGCCATTTTCAGTTCGTCTTTTTCCGGTATGGGGACAGCTTTAGGTTCGGGACTTTTTTTCCCCTCCTTTAACCAGAAATCCTGGCTTTTGGAGAGCGCCGCCCTCAGCTCGTTTTTGGGTTCTTCGACAGTAATTTCCTCGAGAACGCCAAGCTGATCATCGGGGGGCAGTGCAAGCTCCTCAAAAAGGGAACTCTCATCTATAACTGGATCATTCACCCCATCCAACACATCGAGGCTTGGTTTGACCGGAATACCGATTTCGGCTTCAGCGCCGAGAGAGGCCAGAATGTCATCGGCCTCCTTATGAAAGTCGCTGATCTCCGTGAGCTCCTTTGCAATATCGGCCATCGCCTCATCGGAAATATCCGCATCCGTAAAGGATTCATCCGGTTCCTCTCGGGAACCGATCTCTTCTATCAGAGAGTCCATTATGGGCGCGTCGCCCTCTTGATGAATGATGTTCCCCTCCCTGTCGAAAAGGAGCGTGAAAGATGCCCGCACTTCAAATTCCATTTTGTAGGCGACTTGATTCTCATGCACGACGATATCGCCACTGGTGCATTCGAGATTTTTGGATGAGAAGCGCTCTTTGTTCAGATCTTGGATAACGTTCCAGTCAAGTTTTGTCTTGATGGCGTCCAAAAGCTCCTGCTCGCCTCTTCTAATGATGCCGGGGTCTGTGATTTTCATGGGGGGTCAATGCCTTTCCGCCCGCTGTACTGCATCGTCAGGCAACTGTGTATTGATGGTGTTCAATGACAATAAATTGAAGGATATCTGTCAGTTTACATTACTCATCGGCCACGGTTCCTGGAATACTTTAATTTTTTTTTAGGGCTTGCACACATCGTTCGCAAACCGCATATCCACAAATTTCTCAAGGTCGATAATTTTTCCGATGCCCATTTCATCGTGCATATAGCGCTGGATTTTATCCAGATCTTCTATCACCGGATAGAGATCATCCATCCGGATGCCCTTGGGCTCGTTTAATACCTTGTAGAGAACCGCTGTGGTCAACCCGATGCTTTTTTCGGGATCGAGGAAATTGACGGCGATTTCGGCGGCCTTCTCCTTGTCCGACGCGATTGATTTCCCGGCTTTGACGATCAGGGAAGAGAATTCATGGACCGCATCGGTGTATTCGCCGATGAATTCGTCCCTGAAGGCGGCCACACAGCAGGGATGGTCTTCCCATAGGGCTGAAGAGGTGAATTCCATCTGACCGATCCCTTTAGCCACCGCGTTGGTGCATATGGGCTCGGCCACCATGAACCCGGCCACATCTTCATTTTCCTTCATGATAGAGGGCATTTTGATGGGCGGAACCACCTCAAACCGGACATCAATGGCTTTTTTGCCGGGAACCCCCGGTTTTAACCCCAGGTCTTTAAGAAACTTGTATGCGAGCATGTTATGGACCGACATCTTATGAGGAATATCGACCACCTTATATTTATAAAAACTCTTCAGGGAGTTGTAGATGGTGGTGTCGTAATTCTTGCTCCGAACGAACCCGCTGCCATTTTTATGGGCGAGCATCACGAGCTTGATGGGCACGTCAAAAGCAAAGAGGTCCATGGCGATGGGGGCAAGGACAAAGGCCGCGTCAATCGTTCCCTTTTCAAGATGATCCTGAATCGGGTTCCATCCTGGCATTCGGACGGTTTCCAGCTCAAAATATTTCGGGGAGACCTCCCCGGTTTGAATCTGATGTTTTAAAACGCCCAGGGCCAGGTGATCGGTAATCTGGATATGACCCACCCGCATGACCACCTTGCCTTTGACGAATCGCCGTTCAACCGGCCCATCGCCGGCCCCTGTTTTCACTCCGAAGATTTCTTCGATTTTCCCTTTGATCTGCTCCGAATCAAAGGGTTTCGCGATATGACCGTTTCCCTTTTCTGCTTTTACAAGCTCCTGTTGGGCCTTATCTCCCTGGGCCGTGGCCATGAGAAAGGGGATCTCTTTATACTTTTCCTCTTTTCTGAGCCATTTTAAAAAATCGATGCCGTCCATGTTGGGCATATTCCAGTCGCTGATAATAAGGTCGATCTTGTTGTCGGCGAGTTTGGAGATGGCATCCTCTCCATCGACTGCCAGGACAAAATTTTCAAAGCCGGCCTTGGTCAGATATTGCTTAAACATCATGCGCATGGTTCCGGAATCATCGACAATCAGAATGTTCATCTTCATATTCAGGGACATCTTGGCCTCCTTGGGATCATATGGTCGTCACGAAAGGGATTTATCTGGCGCCGGCCTCTTTGGCGAACCGGGTTTCTACGAATGCGTTCATATCGATTTTTTTGTCTATCAGTTTCATGTGTTGTTCCATGTAGTTCTGCATCATTTCAAGCTCCTGAATGGTGGGAAGAAGCCGATCTGTGGTGATTCTGTCCGGCGGGTCGGTCAGAACCCGTTTAATGACCCCTTCGTCCTGGCCCAAAAATTCGGCTCCGATCCGGGCGGCGTTTCCCGGATTTTCTTCGATGGAGAAACCGGATTTGACCAGGCTGTTGGTTAGTTCTTGCACCGCGTCCGGATACTTGGCGATCACCGCGTCACGCATGACAAGCACACAGCAGGGGTGGCCGGGCCACAGATCTTTTGAAAGGCAAACCTCCTCTCCGTATCCTTCGGCGATCACCTGGGAGCCGATGGGCTCAGCCACTATAAAACCGCCGATTTCACCCTCTTCGTCGTATTTGACCGCATCCAGCATGGTTCCGGGAGCCATAACTTCAAGAATGACATCCGCCTCGGGATCACTGCTGATGCCTGGTTTGAGTCCCAAGTCGGCCAGGAGCTTGTGAAACAGCATGTTATGAACGGAAAGCTGATAGGGAATCAAGACGACTTTTCCTTTAAAATCTTCCATTTTACGGATTTTTGCGGCCTTACTCTTTACAAGGATGCTCCCAGAGCGATGGGCAAATAGAATGAGCTTCAGCTTGACGCCGGATTTAAAAAGATCCATGGCTGTGGGCGCAAGGATAAAGGCGCCGTCCAGGCTTCCATCTGTCAGCGCGTCGGCCACCTGATTCCATCCGGTCATCAAGACCGGCGCGAGCCTTAAGCTCGAAAAAGACTCTTCTGTTTT
>JAGVHJ010000288.1 GCA_020056645.1 Desulfobacterales bacterium | reverse complement strand
GACCTTATGAAATAGCTTCACCCGGACTTATTGAGAAGTTACAGAAGATAATTTCAAAATAACAGAGAGTGGGGTCGTTTCTCGTTGCCTCGTAACCAGGAACCAAAACCCATTTGTCCAGATTTTTTAAATTTGGTTCCCGGAGGGTAAATTCAGAGGCTTTAAAATATTAATTTAATTAGAATTTATGCAAGTTTTAAGTTGTTCTTCGCATGGCGATCACCGCCGCACCCAGTGCGCCCATCAACTGGGGATCAATGGCCAATGGGACGATCTCCAATCGAAGTTTTTGCTCGATCGCCTGGATGAGCGCCTGGTTCTTGGAGCATCCACCGGTAATCGACACCTTTGGCCTGACCCCGGCTTTCTTTAACAGAGAAATCGCCCGTTTCGCCACGGAAGAATGAATTCCCGCAGCGATATCGGCTGGCGATTTCCTTTTATTGAGCAGGCTGATCACTTCTGTTTCAGCGAAAACACTGCACTGGGAAGAGATTGGAAGCGCATGTTCCGCTTTTAGAGAAAGCGCGGAAAATTCATCCATGCCCATTTTAAAGCTGCGGCTCATCATCTCCAAAAAACGCCCTGTACCGGCGGCGCATTTATCGTTCATGACAAATTCGAGGACACCGCCATGCGCATCTATGGCGATCCCTTTCACATCCTGGCCCCCGATATCGAGAATCGTCTTGATTTCAGGGTCGCAAAAAAAAGCGCCCAGGGCATGGCAACTGATCTCGGAAATATTGTCGTTGGCAAAGGGGATCTCGTTTCGGCCATATCCGGTTCCCACCAGATAATCAAACGCATCGGGACCGCCTTTCCATTCAACTTTCTCAGCCGCGATTGACAAGACCCGCCGTGCTGTTTCTTCCGGATCGATTTCACAAGGGATAATCGCTGAAGCCAAGATGCGATCCCCTTTCAGAATCACCGCTTTGCCCGTCGTCGATCCCACATCACACCCGGCCACAATAGGATCAGCCCCACCCATCCGCATGACAAACCTCCTTTTTGTTGTTGCATAAAAATACGTCGCTATGGAGCGATCGTGCGTTGAGCCTTCATTGTATTTTCCATGAAATGGCCGATCTGCTCTTTGATCATGTCGTGGTTGACAGAGCGCGGGTCCACGACTTCCATATTGAGATAGAGGATTGGAATGCCCTTTTCCCGGCATTTTTCCCGAACCATGCCGGACAAGGCCATTGTTTTTTTACATCCCACATTCGCGCCCACCCATATCATATCGGCCTTGTAGGCGTGATGGGCAAAAAAAAGATCATTCAAGTAGTTCTCCGCCGGACCTCTCGAATGTCGAGCCATGGGAGCGAATAAGATAAGGTTTCCAATTCCCCGCAGCATGCTTTCCTTTGAGGTTGTATCAATGAGCGGAATCTGATTATGAGAGAGGCTCTCGGCAATAGCCGCAACCCCCCACGTGTTTTCCGCCCAGCCGAAAACATCTAGAAAATGAAAAATCGGCATATTCCAGATCAGCACTCGAAATTTTTCATTGGGAACCGCCGCGATATGGTTCGCCATATTTTGTTTGGACAGGCCCAAGAGAGTCTTGAACATCTCTATATTTTTTCTGCTGCCTGGATGAAGAATGCTGGCAAGCCAATAGGGAAGAAACACCGCTTCCCCCGCCATGGGCGCTGGCTTCACTCGAATGGTCTCGAAATACTCCATCTGGAGTTCAACCCACTGGTTTCTTGTTTCACAGATTTCCTTCAACTTATTCCAATCCATCCGGCCCGTTGTATGCGATTCCAGCCATGTGATCATCTCTTCCAATTCGGTCACAAAATAGTCAGAAGCCCGTTTTGTAGTAAAATGGAAAGGCACATCAAGCCGATAAAATGGCCTCCTTATTTCGGCCTCCATGAGCGTGTAGCTGGTTAAATGGTTATCACAAGGTGAATTGGTCGTGATAACCGCCTGACCGTCGATCATCTCTTTTTCGAGCACCATGCCCATGCTGCTCTTGAGAAGCGAGCAGATATCGGATGGAATGCCATAATTTTCTGATTTATCGATATATTTCGAGAGGCTCACCGGGTCCAATAAGGGCAGGACCAAGGAGGGTAGCTCCAATGCGAAAGGCCTGAGGCCCATGGCCAGAAATATTTCAGTTGAAACAATCTCTTCGACCAAGATGACTTTTTCAGGGTGGTAGAGGGTGTTGCCGAAATAGTCCAGGAGGCCTGCCGCGAATTCGTTGAGGGTGATGGCCATGGCTTTTAAGTAATCGCCATGCCGGTTGTCGCAGAGGTTGAAATAAAGATTGCTGAACTTCACGAGGGTGACCGGAAGCCATGAAAAACGCCTGAGCAAACGAAAAGTGGTCAAAGGATTCTTCGAAACCCCAAACCATAAAATTCTGAGTAGAATAAGGATATAGTATTTATATCGGATTATCTCGTCATCCAGATTCTTCACCACACTAGCCCCCCATCATTTTCCAAGACGCTCCAGAAACGCCTGCACCCGTGTTTTTAACTGTCCCTCCCCGGTCAAGGCGTACTCTCTTTCAAG
>JAGVHJ010000472.1 GCA_020056645.1 Desulfobacterales bacterium | reverse complement strand
GGCGTATTTATCTGATTTTATTTAGAGAAACAACAGATATGGTCGCTCTATATCGAGGATTTTGCTCGTGAGAAGCGCGCAAAGATGGCCTGAAGATGAGATGCAAAATGTTCAGTTAAAAAATTCAGAGAGGTAGTCAAACGATGATTGATGTTCTTTTCATAACCCGATGCACAGCCTACCGGGAAACAGGTGGCGACCCATCTGTTTTGGAACCGTTAAGATTGAAATTGAATACTGTCGAGGCGACCATGCCTTACCTTAGAAGTTTGGTTAAAAACAATGGCGACGCCAATGCCGCTCAAAAAATGCTCGCCAATTCAAGGCTCACCCATCGTTCCTTGCCGACGCTTACCCCTTTCTACCTTTCCGGTTTTTTATCAAGACGGGGTGTCTCCATGATAGAAATCGAATGTCTTGAGCTGGAAGAAAAGCGGTGTAAGGAGATTCTGGACCAGGGGGTGAGGGTTGTTGCGATTTGCTCAACCTGGATGTCCGGATATTTTGGCGTAGCTGAAGAGTTGCGGGTGGCCGCCAGAAAAATAAAGGCGATGAAGCCCGATATCCCCATTGTGGCTGGCGGTATAGCCGTTCATAAAAGTATGGCCGCACGCCGGTTACTGGAAAAGGGTGAGGATGGCGGCTGCCCGAAAAACGAACTGGCAAAACATTTTCTGTTGTTTGACCCGAAAGAGGATGCGTGCTTTGATGCCCTCGCAGTCGGCATTTCCAGCGAAATCACGTTATGCAGGATTGCCGAACGCATGCAAAAAGGACGAGACTTCAGGGATTTACCCAACCTGGTTGTGCCGGAGAAACATTCTTATCTGTTTACCGAAGAAAAAAAAGAAACCATTGATGTGGATAAGGAAATTGTCGACTGGTCAAATCATGAAGCATGTGTTCGTGAATACAATGCATTGGTGAGAAGCGGTGTCGGGTGCCCCAAAAGATGCGGATTTTGTGATTTTTCAGGTTTGTTTCCCGTGAAGCTCCGGACGGACGACAGCCTGATAGAGGAATTGAAAACCTTGCAGGCCTTTCCCGCGCCGAGAAGGGTTTTTTTTACAGACGACAATCTGGCCGTAAACCGGAAACGGATTCTTTCCTTTGCCAGAAGAATGGCAAAAGAGAATCTGGGGCTGGCCTGGCGGGGGTTCATGCGTGTAGATGTGGTGGATGATGAGGTGGCGGACGCCCTTGCCGCCTCAGGCTGTCATGAGTGTTTTATTGGCGCTGAATCCGGTGATGCCGAAATCCTTTCCAACATGAACAAGCAGCTCGACCCTGAGCAGGCCCTTCGGGGAATCGAGGCGCTTGACCAGGTTGGTATCAACACGATGAATACTTTTGTGATCGGGTTCCCAGGGGAGTGTGATCGATCCCTTGCAAACACCATTCAGTTTATTTCATCTCTGCCATCGGGAGTGCGCGCCAATGCCTTTCATCGATACTACCTGTTCCGTTTTGAGGTTCCCATCCTAAGCCCGATCGCCCGTTCCGATCAGAGAAAACGGTTCGGGTTGGAAGGTATCGGAAGTTTCTGGAAGCACAACACCATGGATGCGGATGGCGCCAAAGCCGCTGTAAAAGAGGTGTTCACAAAGGTGACTGGCCCCTCTCACTTGTACCTTGAACTGCCTCCGGTGGATTGGAGCCCGGCGGATCATCGCGCTGTGTCGGAAGAACGTGATAATGTGACACGTCGGTATCTGAAAGGGGAATCAGTCGATGCTTCATCTCTTTTCGCCAAAGTGAAAGAGGCTGATTGTTAAATCACTCTTCGGGTATCATCCGTCTTGACAGGGTGATCTCCGGCTGGTTCACGCTGAGTTGAAACTCCTGATCAAAATATCTGTCAAGGGAAATAAGTATCTCATGCCTGCCATACTCGGCCCGGACCCGTGCGGGGGTTTTGCCAAAATATTTGCCGTCGATATAGATCTGGGCCCCTTCCGGCTGGGTGGAAAAGGAGAGAATCGCCCAGGCCGCATGATCCACCGTTTCCGTATGCGGCGTTTTGCTTTGTGAGAACCATGAGCCCTCTTTTTTATAGTAGAGATAACCTCCCGCGCCGCAAAGGAGCAAGAATCCCACGATGCCGAACACGATCAGATTTTTTTTATGGCTTTTTCCGGAAGCATCAACGGGAGTGGTTTTCCGGGTCTGCTGATGCGCCGCCGCTTCGCCAATAAAGAGCCGGGTAGGCTCAGGCGGAGGCGTCGGTGCCGGCGAACTGGAAGGGAGGGGAGAGGCGTTTTCCCGGACTGGCTGACCGATGATCTGGAGCAGGGCTTCGGCCATCTCCTTTCCGGTCTGGAACCGGCCCGCTGGCTCCTTATTGAGGCTCTTCATCATGACTGCGGAGAGCTCGGGAGAAATGGGGTGCATGGGATTGGCTGGCCATTCCGGCTCTTTTTTCATGATCGCCTCAAACACAGCCGGAAGGTTATCGCCGGTAAAGGGTCTTGTCCCGGTCACCAGCTCGAAGAGGATCACCCCCAGAGAAAAAAGGTCGGAACGCCCATCCACGGGTTTTCCCGCCACCTGCTCCGGCGACATGAAGGCCGGTGTTCCCAGGATCTCTCCGGCCTGGGTCTTGTTGGTCATCTGGGGATCGTCAAAATGGGCGATGCCGAAATCGGTCAACGTCACATGGAGGGTCTCTGTCATCATGATATTGGTGGTTTTTACATCCCGGTGAACCACCCCTTTTTCATGGGCGTAATGGAGGGCATGGGCCGCCTTGATGACGATTTGAAGGGCCTCTTCCAAGGAGAATCGCCGCTCTTTCATCACCTCGTTCAAGGGCTTTCCAGTCAGAAGCTCCATGACGATGTAAACGGTTTGGTGATCCTCGCCCACATCGTAGATGGTCACGATGTTCGGGTGGGAAAGGCGTCCGATGGCCATGGCCTCCTTGAGAAACCGTTTCAAGAAGTATTCGTTTTCCAGCT
>JAGVHJ010000070.1 GCA_020056645.1 Desulfobacterales bacterium | reverse complement strand
CTTTTGATCTCTTGGACCAAAGGGGCGTTTAACGGTAAAAAGCGTATAAAACTCTCTTGCTGGTGAAGGGCATTCAGCTTTTTAATGATTACCTTTTTTTGCATGATCGGCTTCCTCTAATTTAATTTGGTTGTTTGTGCAGGCGTTGCATGGCCTTCTGGTATGAGGTCATACCAGTTAATAAAGGGAGTGTAAAGGCCTTCTTCAATTTATGGGCAACGAGGATTCATTGGCCATCGGGATAGAGGAATCGATCGCCCTGGTAATTTCGCACCACCAGGCAGGATTCGTTTTTTTCCAACACATAACCGGGGGAGAGGGGGATCTTGCCTCCGCCTCCGGGAAGATCGATCATATAGTGGGGGATGCACATGCCCGATATGTTTCCCCGCAATTGTTGCATGATATCGAGACCCTTTTTGACTGAAGGCCGGAAGTGGGCTGTTCCTTTCACCGGGTCTGGATGGTGGAGGTAGTAAGGCCTAACCCGTGCCGATAAAAGGGTTTTAAAAAGGCGCTTCAGGGTGGCGGCGTCATCATTCACCCCTTTTAAAAGAACGGTCTGACTCCCCAGGGGGATTCCCGCGTCAGCCAGTTTGTCGCAGGCCTCTCTTGCGGCCTGGGTTATCTCAAGGGGATGATTGAATTGGATGTTGATGAAAAGGGGTTTGACGGTTTTCAGTGTGGCGACCAAGTTTCTCGTGATTCGGTGGGGAAGGGTCGCGGGGATGCGGGTATGAATCCGAAGGGTCTCTACATGGCTGATTTTTGAGAGACGTGTCAAGATCTCCTTCAACGCTTCCGTTCCGAGCATGAAGGGGTCTCCGCCCGAAAGAATGATATCGTCTACCGCCGGATGGTCGTGAATGTATTGAATCGCTTTTTCCATGGGAAAGGGGGCGGGAGGGTGAAGGGGCCTCCCGGAACCAGCTCCGCCGATCATCCGCTTCCGCATGCAGTGGCGGCAATAGGTGGCGCAGGCGTTGGTGAGGAGGAGCACCACCCGGTCCGGATACCGATGGATCAGGTGGGGGACCGGCGAAGAGGGCTCCTCTCCCAGGGGGTCGTCGGAGTGATCGAGGCACGCGAGCTCCCTTTCATCGGGAACCGCCTGCCGGTAAAGGGGCGCGCCGTGCTTGATGATCAGGGAGAGGTAATAGGGCGTTATCCGTAAGGGATAGGTTTGGACGGTTGTTTCAAGAGCGGAAAGATCCTTGCCCAGAAAGCTGGAAAGGACCTGGGGGGTGGTAATGCTCTGTTCGATCTGAAGCCGCCATGGCGTCTCATCGTTTCTTCCGGGAAAGACAGGGATTGTTTCCAAAAGGCTCTCTTTTTTTTCAGGCATTGATGTGGGTCCATTTAAATCAATAGACACTTTCCCCATGATCATGATCCAGAAAGACCGGAAAGCGCCTTTTGGGGGTATCCATAGTTCGATTTTTTCAAGTTCGCAAACGAAAAATCCTTAATACTGGCGGCCATTCTTTCTATCTGATCGATAACACTCTTTTTTTTTGTTTGAAACCGGGTGCGATAACCGGTATTGAATGAAAGGATATTTTCTGTTGTTTCAGACCGGAACCGATCATTGACCGATGCAAAGGAGCCTTATGGGATTAGGGCGAATAAACCATGGCTGGTGGAGAATCGTTTGTCTTTTCATATGGGGTCTGCTGGTGTCAATCCCCTCTCTTTTTGCCTACGAAAATGAGAAGAGCGCCTTTGAAGAGGTGCCCTTTAAGCCCCTGGACACCATGGACAGGGTGCAGGTGGAGATGGGAATCGAGAAACACCGTTTTTTCATGGGTCCTGTGATCTCTGAATTCGATTACGAGGAGCCCTCTCTCATGACAGAGGAAGGACGGCTCCAGGGGGCCATGGCCCGTTACGCTTTCAGGGATCAGCAGGGCGGCATGTTCCAAGCGGAGCTTCAGGCCGAGTGGGGAGATCTTGATTATGATGGCGGGTTTCAGGACGGGACACCGCTTGAAACCAGCACCAATGATTATCTGATTGAGGGTCGGATCTTGGGCGGCATTGATTGCCTGGCGGCCGAACGCCACCTGGTGACCCCTTTTCTGGGGGTGGGCTACCGCTACTGGAATGACGAGATCGAAGGGCGGGGAGGGTATGAACGGGAGATCTCTTATTGGTACATTCCCCTTGGGATTCAGACCATGAGCCCCATCGCCTCGTTTTTCACCCTGGGGCTCCATGTGGAGTATGATCTGTTTGTCGAGGGAAAAGTGACGAGCCACTTGAACCATGCCGATGCGAGTCTGGGGATTCTTTACAATGATCAACTCTCCGGGAAAGGGTGGGGCATGAAAGGATCGATACAGATGCGATTTTTGTTCTTGGATCGCTATTGGATTCTCATGGAGCCCTTTATCTCTTATTGGGAGATGGCCGATTCGGAGCCGGTGCGGATATATTATGACGCCGCAGCCGGTCAGGAGATCATCGGCCTGGAGCCTGAAAACAACACGACCCACTATGGGCTTCGGATTTTGATGGAATTATAGTGAGACTCGATGTTCAAGTTTTTGTTAATTTTCCCAACTCCGGCGTTGGAAAAAAAATTTGATCCTCGAAATACCTCATGTATTCCTGCGGTCAAAATTTTTT
>JAGVHJ010000359.1 GCA_020056645.1 Desulfobacterales bacterium | reverse complement strand
TTTTTTTTCCAACGCCGGAGTTGGGAAAATTAACAAAAACTTGAACATCGAGTGAAATTCATCATGATCCCTCCAGGAGTAGTTCTTCTGGTGTTGTATTAAATATCTGGAGAGAACGCTTTTTAAAAACCGCGCAAGAAAGAGTGTGTCGAGAGCTGGAGTGAATCATAAATGATTCAACCGAATTGCGCAAAGAAAAAAGTAGGGGGCCAGATGAAAATATGAATGGTTCAAACGGATGGGGGTAAAAAAATGCGCCTGACGCCGAAACTTTCTATCTCCATGGGGGTTTAACTGACAAAAAAGATTTTCAACACCCAATAACACAAAGGAGGAACAGAAATGAAAAAAATCGCAACCGTCGGTATGATCGCCCTTATGGTTTTCACCTTTTCCATGGGAATATCCCTGGGCGATATGAGTCGTATTCAGAAGGGGTTCCATTTCTTTTCGGCGAAGAAAAATTATTTCGCGGTCGGTGAGACCTGCATCAACGGAAGCCAGTTTCGCGCGAATCTCCGTCATGCCATCATGAAAAGGCTTCTCCATTGCCTGAAAGATCTCAATCTTTCCGATGAGACCAAAAATCAGCTCAAGAGCCTACTCTCCGATTACAGAGAGGCCCAGGAGGTCCAGAACCAGGCCATGCTCGAAGCCGCGGAGACATACTGGAACCTATTGACCTCTGTGATCCTTGATGAGGCGGCCATTGAAGAGGCGGAAAGCCGGATCGAGAGCCTCAATTCGGAAGATATGGCCCTGAGGCTCGATCTGTTGAAATCGATCCGGAACCTGCTGTCGGAAGAGGAGATCGCCCAGTTGTCCGGCTGTTTTGATAAGGAAGCGCCGGCTGAAGAATCTGACGGCTTGACAGATCCGGATGAAGCAGGTAACCAATAGGCTGCTCGGATAAGCGCTTTTTTCCGGGCCGCGCATACGGAATCGATAGCAAACAAGGAACCCCGGTGGATGGGGTTCCTTCCTTAATGGAGGGCTTGGAAATGAATCGGTTGGTGATGGGAGTGGTTGTGGCGCTGCTCTTTGTTGCGGTTTCGCCTATCGCGGTGAAGGCCTCTGGCTGGACGGGGAATGTCAATCTCAAGGCGGGCGCGAAAGCCCTGGATGAGGATGATTGGGAGCCCCTGGAAGATCAGAATGAGATCGGAGCGGATATCGATTTCCGTATGGTTGACTGGCCGGTGAGCGTCACGGTCGCCCTTTACGGTTCGGCCCAGAAAAAAGAGATAAGCGGCATGGATGTGGAGGGAAAAACCGGAGAGTTACGAATCGGTATTAAAAAGATCTGGGAGCCGGACCCAAGCATGCGGCCCTTTGTTGGCGGTGGAATCGCCTTTATCAGCGCGGAAAATGAATGGGTGAACGAGTATCTATCGCCGCTACAGTTAAAGGTTAGCGATGATGGCCAGGGAACAGGCCTCTGGGTTTCCGGAGGCGTTTTCTGGACGATCAAGGAGTGCTTCAATCTGGGATTCGAATTGGGTCTCTCCTCGGTCGATGTGACGTTATTTAACCAGGAGAAGAAGGCTGGCGGCGCTCACGCGGCGCTCCTTCTCGGATACCATTGGTGAGAGGTCGACCATGCCGCTTTTGGATTTATTGAAAAACAGATATTCGGTTCGGGCGTTTCTCGAAACCCCCGTTCCCAGGGAGATTCTGATAGAGATTTTCAAGGGAGCCCAGCTGTCGCCATCCAATTGTAACGTTCAGCCATGGCAGGTCTATGTGATCTCCGGGGCGTTGAAAGATCAATTGAAAGAGAGCCTCCTGACGGCGATCCTCTCAGGAAAAGAGCCCAACCCGGATTTCGACTGGAAGGTCCACTATTTTGGCGTGCATCGGGAGCGGCAGTTCGGCTCAGCAAACGCCCTTTACGGTTCCATGGGAATTGAGCGGAGCGATAAGCAGGCGAGGCTCGACGCCATGCTCCGGAACTGGTCCTTTTTCGATGCGCCCCATGTGGCCTTTTTCACCATGGAGAAGTATTTGAAAATGATGGGGGCCGTGGATCTGGGCATTTACACCCAGACCCTTTCCCTGCTGATGACGGAACGGGGAATATCCAGTTGCTTTCAAGGAGCCCTGGGACAGTTCCCGGACCCGGTGAGGCGTCTTCTCAACCTGCCGGACTCCAGTGGGGTTCTGTTCGGTATGTCATTCGGCTACGCGGATGAATCGAAACCTGTCAACGCCACGCGGACCGACCGGGCCTCTATGGAAGAAGCGGTCGTGTTTCTGGAGTGAGATCTGAGGGATTCTTCCAGATAAAACAGATGGGTTTTACACATGCAATCGGAACTGCCGAAACCGGGGATAGGGGTGCGCGCATCTGGGCTGTTCAGAAAAATGTGAGCCCATGCGTGTTCGAGCCGTTTTTCGGTTTCGTAGAGCCAGAGTTCTCTTATAGAGACAAATTTCCGCAGATAGTCCATGTGCCAGTGGGGTTTTTCCGAGATCTTCAGGTGGTGGTTCACCCTGGCCCCGATTCCACCCGGCCCGAAGGCGCTTCCCACATAAAGATACTCTCCTTTTTGAAAAAAAAATCTTCCCAGTTTTCCAATGGATATTTCCTGATTTTCCGAAAGTTCACATACTAGAAGATAGACCCCTTTTCCAGAACTGGGGGGAAGGTTGAATTCTGAACCACCGCCGCTGGCTCCTTTTACCGTTATGATTTGGATGGCGTCGGTCATTCTGAGTCGTATTTTTTTTAATGATATGAAGTGCGGTCGCGCGCCTATTAAATTGACAGTTGACACGCTATTCCGGGGTGTTTACAATGTCAACATAAAAAATGG
>JAGVHJ010000182.1 GCA_020056645.1 Desulfobacterales bacterium | reverse complement strand
TGACAAGGTCAAGTACATCGAAACTATAGGTTTTTCCAGCGTAATCAATCGACCAAAGCGGCGTAAGGGGCATTGAAGCGTCGGTCGGCCGAAACGTGAAGGTGTGGAAAACAACGGGAGTACCCGCAACAACCGCTGCGTAGTCCTCGGTCCCACCGGTGAGAGAGACGACAACATTACTGAATGCGGTGAAAGCGGTGGCTTGAGACAAATCAGCGTTATTCTGAACGGATGTGCCGCTGAATGAAATAGCGCCGTTAATCGGGAGAGCCTCCACATTCATTGCCATGACACCCATTACTGCAACCATCAAACTGCAAACAAAAATTAATCTTTTCATGATTTTTTTACCTTATTTGTAAATTTATTAGAAAATTCCAGGCTTTTCAACGGCTCAATTCACAGCCGCCTGGCTAAAGAGACATTTCGAACAGTTGGTCAGATCCTTCTTTTCATGTCAATCACCCCCCTTCATGTGTCGGCGCGCATAGCTTCATCACCGCTTTTTTTTGCAATCAAGCCTTCTCAGTCGTTCTTCCCGCCAGGGCTATCCTTCTTTTTGAAAAATAATGGCATTTTTTCTGCGGGAGCCTCGGACGCGAGCAACACGGCTATCCATTCTTTGCCTTCCTGGTTCTCGCACGCGAACTTCAGTGTCATGGTAAGCGGTATGCACAAAACCATGCCAACCGGACCAAGAAGACTTCCCCAAAAAATCAACGAAAGAAAGACAACCAGGGTTGACAACCCGAGCTTCCTTCCCATGAGCCGTGTTTCAATTAGAGTATCAAGGATGAAGTTAACGGCCATATATCCCGACGCTGCGATTAGGGCTCTGTTTATCCCCAATTGGATAAGGGCAAGAAGAATCGCAGGAGCGGCGGCGATTGTCGACCCGACATTCGGTACGTAGTTGAGCAAGAAGGCCAGGAAACCCCAGAGAATGGGATAATCCACCCCGAGAAAAGCCAGCCATACGCCTATCAGAATTCCCGTGATCAGACTGATGAAAGTCTTAATGATCATATACCGTTCAATGTCACCTACGAACTTTGTGAACTGGGGAAAGACCTGGTAAGGATTACCCAGAACAGCACGGAGTTTAACTGGAAAACTGGAGGCTTCAAACAGGATGAAACCGACTGTAAGCAGCATGATGACAATATTCGAAAGCGCCGAGCCCAACCCCGTGAACAACCGGGCGGTCAGGCTCATCACGGCCCCTGGATTGAAAAATTCTTGTAGAATCTTGTCCATGCCCTTGATGCCTTTGGCCGACAAAAATGACTGAAATGCGGAGACATGCTCCTGTATACGAGTCTGATAGAGAGGCAGATCATTGTAGAAACTATTGATGGAAGCGCCCACGATCCCGCCGATAATCAAAAGGGTGATGACCATGCAGGCTACCACAATCAGCACCGCAAGAACGGAGGGAAGACCTTTTTTCTCAAGCAGGAGTAAGGGAGGGGTCCCTATCATCGCAAAAAAAATGGCGATAAGGAAGGAAACGATCACCGACTGCGCCTGTTTGATACCCCCGATGATAATGACGAGCGATGCCGCGATAATAAAAAATCGAATTCCGCCCTGAAAATTATTATGTTCAGTCATGGATTCATACCTCTCCAACCAGACGTTAACTACTTTTTCTGACAATCTTTTTTAATGGCGCTTACCGGAACTACTCAATAGTCATCTGATTATTCACACTCTTGACGCCGTTCACATCATTGACGTACTTGGCGGCCAAATCCTTTTCCGCTGTGTTTTTAGCCTTGCCGCTTAACGTGACCACACCATCATTCGTCTCGACCTTGGTCTTGAGGCCGCTGGTGGAGCGATGATACAACAGCGTGCTCTTGGCCAGAGCGGTGATGGAAGCGTCATCGACCTTTTCGCCTATCGTTTTTTCCTTGGGCTTTAGAGGCGTTTTGGAAATGGTCATCTCATTTTTGACCGTTTTGACCCCGTCGACATCCTTGGCATACTCGGTTGTCAGATCCTGTTGTTCCTGACTGGCGGCATCGCCACGGAGGGTCACGACACCCTCTTTAACATCAACCTCGGTCGCCAAGCCGCTCACGCTGCGATGGTATAGGAGACTGGTTTTGACTTTCGTCGCGAGCCACCCATCCGAGTGTACGGCAGGACCTTCGCCTTTTATTTCAAGCTTGTTTTCGACACTTTTGACTCCGGGCAAGTTGGCGACCGTATCTTGCGCCAATGTCTTATGGGACTCTTCGGAAACCGTTCCTGTCAGGACAACAACCCCCTCTTTAGAGGTGAATTGAACATCATCTCCTCTCAGGTAGGTTTTGAATACATAAGATTGTTTCGCCGATGATTCGATTCGGTCATCCGTCCCGGACGCGAAGAGCACTCCGTTCATCAGGAACAAAACAACCAAGCCTGTCATTAGTGCGGATAGTGGTGGTTTTTTCATATTCGTTTTCCTTTCTTTAAATATGTGATGGTTTGAATTTTGATCAATATTGAAAGCCAATGGCTAGAATATAGACAAACCGGCCATCATCAAAATTATCATCCGCGTCTTTTGCTTCTTCAAAGAGAAATTGGTATTCTAAGCCGCCGACAATAAAGGTCGTATCATTGACAAAAAATTTCACCCCAGCTTCCGGTCCTGCAATAAATTGATCTTTGACCGTATCACCATATAGATAGCCGATATTGGCTCCTAAATAGGGGGTCACCTCTCCCAAATCAAAATTATAATCGATTGAAAAACGGGTTGAACCATTCCAGTTATCGCTGTCAGGGACATCGGCATATGAAACTCCCTGTCGCAAAACCGCCTCTAAATTCTGGGTGATGAAATATCCCAGACCGGCTTCTATGTTGAACACGGCGCCATCAAAATTTTCGTCGTTGGAGCCGCTTCCACCCAGCGTCAATTCAAAACCACCTTCTTTTGCCGCCATGGCGGGCGAGGCAGCAACCACCATAGACATCAGCACCAGCATAACCATAAGTTTTTTCATTTTTTTTCTCCTTAAATTTAAATATTGAATAAATTCAGTTAAATAAGTTTGATTTAGCAAAAAAATATTGAGTCAAGTGACCATACTATTCCTCCTGTTTGATGATGGTTTGACTTGATGTTCAAGTTTTTGTTAATTTTCCCAACTCCGGCGTTGGAAAAAAATTTTGATCCTCGAAATACCTCATGTATTC
>JAGVHJ010000482.1 GCA_020056645.1 Desulfobacterales bacterium | reverse complement strand
TTAAAAACCTTCTTCCCGGCTGCGAGGTGATCACGGCCCTGAGCGGTGAAGAGGGGCTCTCCAGGGCGAAGAAAGAGTCTCCGGACGTGATACTGCTCGATATTATCATGCCGGTGATGGATGGGTATGAAACCTGCGAACGGCTCAAGGAAGAAAATAAAACCGCCCACATCCCGGTCATCATGATAACAGCCGTGGCCAAAGACCCCGCCTGCCGGGTGAAGGGGCTTGAAAAAGGAGCCGACGCGTTTATCGCAAAACCCATCGACGCCCAGGAGCTGATCGCCCAGGTGAAGGTGGCCCTCCGGATAAAACGGGCCGAGGATCAGCTCCGTCTGGAAAAGGACGACCTGGAAGAGCGGGTGCGCGAACGGACCATCGAGGTGCTGAAGCTCGAAGAGAGCTACAGGGATGTCGTGGAAACGCTGCCCGTGGGGATCTGTATTTTCAAAAAAGGAAAGGGTGTCTATATGAATCCAGAGTACCGGCGATTGACCCACTGCTCCGACACCGAAGGCAAAACGCCGGACCGCCTCTCGTTTCACCCGGATGATGGGGAGAAGGCCGACCACTATTTTCACCAGATATTGAAAGATGATCCCGATACCGATGATGTGAGTTTCCGCTTTTACAACAATGGAAAAGCAGGCTCTCCCGGATGGCTCACCTGGATACAGGCCAGGGCCGCCAACGTCTATTATCACGGCTCCAAAGCGACCTTGGTCTCCATGATGGATATCACCCGGACAAAAGAGCTGGAACATCTCTTGGCCATCGAAGATAAAATGAGCTCCCTGGGGCGTGTGGCCGCGGGGATCGCCCATGAAATCAGAAATCCATTGTCCTCCATCTACATCAACATGACCTTGCTCGAAAAATTTTTTTACAAGATACAGAATCTGCCAGATAAGCTCTATGACTCCATGAGCGAGAGCATCCGGGAGATCAACGTGTCGGCCCGGCGGATCGACAAGGTGATTAACCGCGTCATGGATTTTTCAAGGCCGGGCGCCCTTGAGCTGAAGAAGACCAACATCGACTCTTTGATTCACGATGCGGTGAAACTTTCGTCGGTGGCGGCGGGGAAAGCCAGGGTCGATATCAATATCTCTTTGAAGCCCGCTCTTCCAGAGTGCGATATGGACGCCCTCGCGATCACCCAGGTCTTGATCAACCTCATCGGAAACGCCATTGAGGCCATGAAAACCATGGAGTCGGGAAAGGAGATCAATATCGCGGGCTCCGATGACCGGGAGTTTCTCTATATCTCCATATCCGACACGGGGCCGGGCATTCCCGACCATGTCAAGGACAAAATATTCGATCCCTTCTATACGACCAGTGACTCAGGCTCCGGCATCGGCCTTTGTATCTGTAGGCGGATCATCATCGATCACGGCGGAACCCTCAAGCTCCTCTCAGGTGAAAAAAAAGGAGCGCACTTCCTTATTTCCCTGCCGCTCAACCGGGAAATCGCCTAATTCAAGGAGGTGTTTTCATCATGGAAAAGAAATCGATCATCTATGTGGATGACGACCCGGCCCAGAGAAAGGCCATGAAAAAACTCCTTGATCTTCTGGGGTATCAGGTGGAGATCTTTGATCATCCGGAAGAGGCCCTGGCGGCCGCCGTAAAGCAGGAGCGCCCCCTGGTTATCACCGATCTCGATATGCCGGGTATGAATGGCGTGACGCTTTGTAAGAAAATCAGGGAAAAAAATAAAAAAGCCTTTATCTACGCCCTTTCCGGGCACGTCCGGCACTTTGGGCCAGAGACCCTTGAACTATCCGGTTTTGATGGTTTTCTGGTCAAGCCGGTGGATGCGTTGAAACTCGAAAAGGCCATGGAGGGGGCCTTTGACAAACTCTCCAGAATGGAGGAGTGAGGCTCGTATTAATCCTGATTTCCCATGGGATACGAAAATGGCGTATTGGGTATGCGTAATGAGCGATTCTGTAAGAGGGATTATTTGTATTTACAATCATTCTTTTCAGGTATAATTTAACCGTTTTGCGCCTGATTTGGCGTCCGTTTTTTTTCACACAGCGTTTTGTTTACATGAAAAATGAAGTCAAAAAGAGAAGCCTTCCAGGTTCAGCCCCCTATCCCCGCGCCCCACGGAAACGCCCTAAAATAAAAAAATTGAATCCTTCTGATAAGGATAGAAAAAAATATCATAAAAGCAAACGGGATCTGGAGATCTGTCAACGGCTCCTTGACGCCCATCCCGATATCGCTCTGATGATAGAGAAAGAAGGGCGGATCATCGCCGGCAACCGTTTCCTGTGTAACGGCCTTGGCTGTGATCTATCTGATATTCTCAATAAGAATATCTTTGATTTCTTTCCAGAGGAGGTGGCAAAAAAACGCAAGGCGGCCATGGAGAATGCGCTCTCCACCGGAAAATCCCTCTTCTATCGCGACTGCAATAATAATCGGTTTTTTGAACACCACATAACACCCTTGAGGGACCCCCAGGGTGACATCACCTGTCTTGCTGTTTTCACCAGGGACATCACTCACCATGCCCATGCGGAAGAGTCCGTGAAGCTCCTCTCCTGGAAATTGATGTCAACGATCGAAGAGGAAAGAAAGAAGATCGCCTGTGACCTTCATGACAAGTGCGGCCAGCTGGTGACCGTGGTCAGCATGGGGCTCCATTCCCTAAAAGAGGGCCTTCCAGAAGAGATGGAGGGAACCAAACTCCTCCTCGCCAACTGCATCCGGCTTATCGCGGAGCTGGGCGATAAGATCAGAACCATCTCTTCGGGCATTCATCCCGACATGATCGACAATTTGGGTCTTGCGCCCGCCATCGAGTGGTACCTTGAAACCTATTTCAGAAATATCGCGGGCATTCACTACGAGTTCAAAACCAACTGCAAAGACAAAAATTTGGGACATGGGATCGACATCGCGCTTTACCGGATCATCCAGGAGAGCTTGAACAACGTGATCCGGCATGCCAGGGCCAGGAATGTCCTTATTCTTCTGGAGGCGGAAAACCGGGTCGTCCGTCTGAAAATTCAAGACGACGGTGTCGGATTTACGCTCGAAGAGGCATTGCCGTTTAAAAAGGGCGAAGGGGTGGGCATGGGGCTCTTGAGCATGCGGGAGCGGGCCGCCTCCATCGGGGGACGGCTATTGATCCAGACATCGCCTGGCAAGGGAACGGCTGTGATCGTGACATTGTCTGTCAGGAAGGAGGGAGGAGACCCATGACGCCCATTCGTGTTCTCATTGCGGATGACCATGTCATGGTTCAGGAGAGTTTTAAGATGGTCCTGGACCGGGAACCCGATATTCAGGTGATCGGCGAGGCCAGGGATGGCAGGGAAGCGATCCGCCTCTCACGAAGCCTCAAGCCCGATGTGGTGTTGATGGATATTTCCATGCCCCTTCTCACGGGCCTGGACGCCATTCATCTGGTCCGGGAGGCCATGCCGCATGTTAAAGTCGTGGTGGTGACCATGTTCCACAAGGAGCCCTATATCCGGCAGGCTTTTGAGCAGGGGGCGTTGGGATATGTTTTAAAGACCGCGCCTGTTTCGGAACTGGTGGCCGCCATCCGGAAGGCCGCAAAGGGAGAGTACTTTCTAAGCGCCCAGATCAAGCACACCATCATCAACGCTTATATCACCAACAAAGAGACCGGCAAGGGTGCTCCGACCCATTTCGACCGTCTCACCGATCGGGAGAAACAGGTGTTCCGGATGATCGTCAAGGGGCTATCCATCAAGTCTATTGCGGATCTGCTGCATATCAGCCCCAAGACCGTGGCCAAGCATCGCTCAAACCTCATGGAAAAACTGGAGCTTCAGGATAACCTGGCCCTGGTTAGATATGCGTTGAAAAACGGCATCTTCACCCCGGAAGATCTTACAATCTAAGGAGTCGTGTAACTATTCAGCACCTATTCATCAATATGGCGAAAAGTTCGTTTTGTTCGTTCCCTATTTTTTTCGGGAGCTTCTTGGCTTTTTGCTGAACTGGCGAAAACAAAGGCCTGAAGGCCTCAAACCATTTGCCCGTTTTAACGCAAAAAGCCTTCGATGCTCTCATCCGAAAAACAGTAAATGTCACTTCACAAAAGGGCCTAAGACCACACTGAATAGTTACGGAGTCGTTACACTCGATGTTCAAGTTTTTGTTAATTTTCCCAACTCCGGCGTTGGAAAAAAAATTTGATCCTCGAAATACCTCATGTATTCCTGCGGTCAAAATTTTTT
>JAGVHJ010000405.1 GCA_020056645.1 Desulfobacterales bacterium | reverse complement strand
TGAGGCCTTTAGGCCTTTGTTTTCGCCAGTTCAGCAAAAAGCCAAGAAGCTCCCGAAAAAAATAGGGAACGAACAAAACGGGCTTTTCGCCATATTGACGAATCTCTGCTGAATAGTTACAAACAGGATAGAATAGGAGAAGTTGACATGAATCTCTTGATACTGGGTGCCACGGGGCGGACCGGCGATCTGACGGTCCGGGAAGCCATTAAACGAGGACACCATGTAACCGCGGTCGTCAGGAGCAAAAAGAAGCTCGCCATACCCGAAGTTGTCTGCCATGAGGGAAGCGTCACGGATGTTGCGCTCATGGGAAAGGCGGCCGAATCCATCGACGCCGCGATCTGTTGTCTAAATATCGCCCGGAGCTCCGATTTTCCCTGGGCGAAGTTGATTTCACCGGAAACCCTGATCTCCGATGCCATAAAGACCCTCATCCAGGTCATGGAAGAAAAAAAAACGCCCAGGATCATCACCATGAGCGCCTGGGGCGCGGGTGATTCCTGGAAGCAGATGAATCGGCTCTTCAGGCTTTTAATTAAAATCAGCAACATCCGGTTCGCCTTTGACGACCACAACCGGCAAGAGGATAGGCTCATGGCCTCTTCCCTTGCGTGGACCATTGTCAGACCCGTATTTTTGAATGACAAGGACTCCTCCGCCTATCAGGTGGTATCCTCAAGGCCGCCCCGGCTGGGTATCAGCAGGCAGGCGGTGGGAGCATTCATGATGGATTGCCTGGAGCAGAACATGTTTGTGCATCAAACGCCCGTTGTTTGCAGCGAAAAGTGACCGGTTCCCCTCCCGCCGTGACCCTCCGTTTCGAAGAATTGAGCGACGAAGCGCTTCTTTCCCTTGCAGAGAGAGATAAGGAGTGCTTCTACGCGCTCATGAAGCGCTACGAGAAAAAACTCTCCGCATATATTAGAAGAACAGCCATCCTCAACCGGGAAGACGCGGAAGATATCCTTCAGGAGGTCTACCTGAAAGTCTACCGGAACCAGAAAGGCTTCAATCCGGATCTGAAATTCTCCAACTGGATATACCGGATCACCCGGAATGAGGTGATCACCATGATGAGGAAAAAAAAGAGCCGGGCCGGCATTGTCAGCATCGACGATACCGACCATGACATGGATGGGTTAAAGCATCTCCTGGCCGATGCGGGCGATCTTCAGGAAACCTATCTTACGGAAGAGAGAGCGTCCCGCATCAGAAAGGCCCTCTTCGAAATTTCTGACAAGTACCGGGAGGTTCTGGTGCTTCGCTATTTTGAGGATAAAAGTTATGATGAAATCGGCGATATTTTAAAGATTCCCCAAGGAACGGTTGCGACCCTCGTTAACCGAGCGAAAAAACAGGTTGAAAAAATCGCAAAACGGATCAATCTTATGGAATAAGAACGAGACGGGACTATGAAAGATATTGGGAAAGAGGTTATCGAAAAAATCCGGGAAGAGGGGGTGAAACCTTACCCCAGATGGTATTTTATACTCAAGCGGTCTCTGGTGTGGGCGCTTTTTGCGGGAGCCATTGTTCTGGGAGGAATGGCCACCGGCGTCGCCATCTTCCAGATCCGCTATATGGAGTGGGATGTCCATGGACTGGTCGAAAAAAGCATCCTGCAATTCCTGGCGTTGGCCCTTCCCTACTTCTGGCTCGGATTTCTGCTTTTTTTTGCGGTCATCGCCTATTATCACTTCAGGAAAACCGAAACAGGATACAAATATGGAACCCTCTTCGCCGGAGGCGGCATCTTTCTTTTATCCATGCTCATCGGAACCCTCCTTGCGGGCACGATGGTTCCTGAAAAACTCGACACCGCCTTCGAGGAGAACCTTTCCTTTTACAGATGGGCGGAAGGGTGCCGGCACCGGATATGGATGGCCCCTGAGAAAGGATTCCTTGCGGGAGAAATTCAAAGAGAGGTTTCCGGAGAGGAGATCGTGCTCCGGGATCTTTTTGGCGTCACCTGGAAAGTCAATATCAAAAACGCCGTTTTTCGGGACCATGCAGCGCCTTTGCCCCACCAACGAATAAAGCTGATCGGAAAAATGGATCGTTTGGGGCGGTTCACCGCAACCGAGGCAAGGCCTTTCCGATGCGGCTTTCGAAAAAGAAACCCTGCGTCTCCTTGTGGCAAAAGGCGTTCCCCCTGCACCCCGCCCTTTCATCCAGACCATAAGGCTCCCGTGTGCCCTCTGATCCCGCCTTCAAAATAAAAATTAAAAAATGTGAAAGAAATCGTCCGCGACGTGCGTACTAATAACTAAAACATGGGATATTGGAATAGATGCTATGGACAACACTACCAAACGACCTATTAAATAAATTAAGGAGCTACAGATGAAACACAACATGATTAAAATCGTTGCCATTCTTTCGATACTTCTTGGCGCTGGTTACGCCCTTGCCTTTCAGGGAGCAGGGTGCCCGCAAAACAGAGGAGAATCCTGCGAGCAGGTGTGTGGCCGGACCGATATGATACCCGACCTCACCGAGGATCAGAAAACAGCCATCGCCACCCTGAAAGAGGGTTTTATCAACGAATCGTCGCCTCTTCGTGACGAGATCCGAGCCAAACATCAGGAGCTGCGAACCCTCATGCAAATCGACCCTGTGGATAAAGAGGCTGTTTACGCCAAACAGGAGGAGATCTCATCCATCAAGGATAAACTTCAGAAGCGATGCCTCTCTTTTCAGTTAAGTCTCTCCGACCTGCTGACGCCGGAACAGAGAAAATCAGTGGGTCCCGGAACCTGCCCCATGGGCCAGGGCGGTGGCCCCGGCATGGGTCATGGTCCTGGAAAACATGGGAAGGGGATGGGCGGTCAATTCAATTGCCCGGCGCTTCAAAACAAATCCTGATCTCCAAGTCCAACAAGCGCTACTGAGGTGTCATAAACCGTGCGGGGGCGGATTCTTTTGGATCTGGCTCCGCACGATAAAACGATCTTTCTTTAATTTTGTCTTGATAACGTTCCTCTGTTTCAAGGCTTCCATTCCCCCTAATAAAAGACGTGTCAATTTGACCTGAACCAAACCCCAACTATTCTTTAACCGGGAGTGTCCGTAGCTGTTGGCTCGAAGATGTTCCATGTGCATTTTGAGGAAGAGCTGCGAGGCGGTCTGCTCCATATCAAAGACCCTTCCGGTTTCCACCATTCGGATCGCTTTCTCCGGACACGGGGCGACACACAATCCGCAGCCGATACACCGGTCAATATCCACCTGATAAGGATCTGTTTTGATAGCATTCATGTTACAGCATTTCCGGCATATCCCGCACGCCTCACATCGATTCGGATCTATTTCCGCCCGGAAAGAAGCCTCGACCTGCATGGCTGGTTTCGGGTCCATCCCGATCACATGAAGCCAGGTGCAGCAGCAGTCGCAACAGAGACAGAATCCGATGCACTCTCTAATGTTGGACGGCGATATCACCAGGCTTTTCTTCTCGGCCATGGAGAGAAGCTCCCTTAACTCCCCTTCGGTGATGGGCCGGCCCATCCCTGTATCGATGTAATGCTCGGCGAACCAGTCGAACGCGACACATCTCTCCAGAGGCGCCCGGCACTCCTTTCCTATCAGCTGTTTTTCCTTTGAACAGACGCAGGGGGCGAGTGAAATCAATTTGCGCCCCTTGATCAATGAATCTATCTGGTCGTAGGACCAAACCGCCTTCTTTTGAATGATGGAACTTTTTACAGGAATAACCCGGAGAAGCTTGCTTGGTATTCTGTTGCACCATTTGACCAGATCATCGCTATATTCATTGTAAAGAGCGGCCAGTTCACCATCAATGGTCTTTAAGCTGAACTCATACAATCCAACCACAAAAGGAATGGGGAAATAAACAACCACCGACTGAAAGTCGGTGGTTGTTTAGTATGGATAGAACCGGTTCAGGTGGTTTTTTACTGATCGTCGAATTCAACTTGATACTGTTCATTGGTCCGGGTGAAGGTCTGATGGATCTCCACAATTTGACGGTTTTCGATAATCGCCTCTATCACCATGCCTTTTGTCGTTCCTGTGGCCATCTGCTCACTGATATCGAAAAGAAAGTTGCCAAGAGAGTAGGCGATACATTTGCCCTTATACATTTCAACCGGCTGCTGAACATGCGGGTGATGACCGATCACGAGGGATGCGCCCGCATCAATGGCGCTTCTGGCGAACTCCTTTTGCTCCTCATCCGGCTCATCATTGTACTCCCACCCGAAATGAACGGTAACGATGACGATGTCTGAGAGAGATTTGGCGTAAAGAATATCTTCATTCATCTGCGCGAGATCGCCATACATTTCAAATCTCGAGTCATGGGCCCAGGCAAGGCCCGGCCGATCGGCCCTTGCGATCCATTTGGGCGTGGGCGAATAGGCCCCGGTTGTATCCATATACATGGGCACGTTCGAATATGCGAGAATGGCGATTTTTGTGCCATTGATAGTTTTTATCACGGGCGAATGGGCTTCATCGAAATTCAAGCCGCCCCCCACATAATCAATGCCTGCGTTTCTCAGCCGGGCGAATGAATCCGTCATGCCTTCGAAATCATAATCACCCAGATGGTTGTTGGCGACGGTCATGATGTCGAATCCGGCGAAAGTCAGTCCATGAACCGCATCCGGGTTTGCCCTCAAAGCGATTCCCAGACTCTTTTTCGTGCTGATCCCCTGGTCGGAGATAATGCTTTCAAGATTGCCGATGGTTAGATCCGCATCGCGAAGATAATCGCCAATCTGTTGAAAGAGAAACCGGTAGTCTCCAGCTTCCTGCGATTCAACCAGTTGCCCGACCTGATTCCCCATATTAATGTCCCCAGTGAGGATGATCTTGATTTTTTCATCCGGATTGATTGCGGCGGCGGTAAAATCAAACGCCTCTAACCGGTCATCGGATGAAATCGAAAAGTCATAGGATTCCGGCAAGAAGGTCACGCCTTCTTTTGAGGGGATAATCGTATAGGAGCCGGAGGGAACTTTTGAAAAGGAGTATACGCCTGAAGCGTCTGATTTCGTAGTGAGAGAAATCGTTTCGCCCTGTGGCATGATAGAAATGGCGACCTCCGCCAGTGGCTGGCCATTAAGTGT
>JAGVHJ010000502.1 GCA_020056645.1 Desulfobacterales bacterium | reverse complement strand
GCCCCGCTTTTTAAAAGCGGGCCGCCGGAGGCATTGATAATCAATTCAAGTTATTACTTAACTCACTTACCAAGCCCTATTCTACATGCGATTCCCCTGAGGGGGGCGACCGCCGGTTTTGGGGGTGTCGTTGTTTTAATGCTTATAAAAATATAAATAAATTAATACGTTGTGCTTGACTGTCTCGGCAAAATATGCGATTCAGTATGCACGTATATTCGATTGTCTTATTTAGCGCCTGAACGAAAAAACTGTCTTTTTTTCAATTTCTGCGTCAGGCTCAAATTTTAATCCTCGAAATACTCCTATGTATTCCTGTGGTTAGAATTTTCGCCTTCCTTGAACTTGGAAAAAAATCTTGGTTTTCGTTCGGGTGCTTTTTATCACCGTTTCAATGGCGGAGCCGTAACTATCTCAAATCCGGGATCACTCAAGGACCCATATGCCTCCTTTCCGATGCAAAATGGCGCAACCCAGCGGCCGTATCGTTGAAAATACGCTTATATCCGACTCTAAAGCCGCGTTGAAAAGCCGTCTTGAAAACGAGGGTAACTTTGTTCTGGAAATAAAGAGGATCAAGGGGGGCGGAACCCTTATCCAATCATCCGGCGGACGGATTCATCTCAAGGAAAAAGAGTTCTTTTCCTTTAACCTGGAATTCAGCGTTCTTCTGAGGGCGGGGCTTTCAGTCATCGCTGCTCTTGACGCGATGATCGAGAAGAGCGATAAAAGCGACCTGCGGGAACTCTTGACCCTCATCAGGACCGATATCGCGCATGGAGAGTCGCTCTCTTCCGCATTCGGCAATTACGCCCATCTTTTTTCGAATCTCTATCTCGCGAGCTTGAGGGCCGGTGAAAAGAGCGGCGACCTGCCCCAGGCCTTGAGCCGCTATATCGACTATATGAAAAAAATGGGGGCCATCCGCCGGAAAATGGTTTCCGCCTCTGTTTATCCCTTGATTTTGCTGGTATCTTCCACGGCGATTCTTTTTTTTCTTTTAATATTTGTTGTTCCATCCATTACGGGCGCCTTTTCAGAATCAGGCGCGCCCCTTCCCTTTATCACCCAAACCTTGCTTGACATCAGTCTCTCCATGAGAGAGAGCGGCGTGTTTTTTCTTTGTGTTGCCGGGCTGTTGGGCGCGGCGTTCTATGTGGCAAGAAAAACAGATAAGGGGCGGATGGCCTATGACCGGGCTTTTTTAGCGATCCCCTTTTTCGGTGTCGTCGCCATTCATTATATCACCGCCAAACTGGCCAGGATTCTTGCGACCATTTTGAGTGGCGGAACACCCCTGATCGAATCTCTGAAAATCGCATCGGGCATTCTGAACAACAGATATCTGGAGGAAAAAATAGAAGGAGTTCTTAAAAGCCTGAAACAGGGGGGAGGCTTTTCCGAATCCATGAAAGAGACCCGTGTTTTTCCCGATCTGGCCTTGAGAATGATTGCGGCCGGTGAAAACAGCGGCGCCCTTGAACAGATATTAAACGATGTGGCCGATTTTTACGATGGAGACGTGGAAGCCAAACTATCCATGATCACATCGGGAATCGAGCCTGCCCTCATGATCGTCATGGGGGTTGCGATTGGATTTATTGTATTGGCCATGTATATGCCTATTTTTCAAATGGCGGGGAGCTTAGGATGACAGGTGTTGGCCCACAGGGGCGCTTCCGGAAAAAGGCGTTTGGCGATCTCGCCGTTGGAATGGGCTTTATGACCCAGGAGCAGCTCGATTTCGTTATTTCCAAAAAGAATATTTCCAATCAGATGATTGGACAGCTCTGCATTGATGAAGGGTGTCTGGACGATGAGGAGCTGGCCCGGATTATCGCGGCTCAGTATTCATACGACTATGTGGAGCTCGACCGGATCGAATCTCCGGAACTCTTGAGCCTGGTCGATATCGGTTACATGACCCGTCACAAATTTATTCCCTACAGAAAAAAGGGGGGCCTCCTGGAAATCGCCATGGCCGAGCCCCTGGAATTTTTCAAAGTCGTCGATGAACTGGCAACCCTTCTCGACATGGAGATATCCCTTGTCGTCGTCAGCAAGACCAAACTAAACGAGTTTCTGAAAAAGCTCGATACATCCAAGAGCGCCCTGGAGAGTGTCTCCGATGATATGCGGATGGCCATTGTCCGGGAATCGGAAAAAGGGGTCGAAGAGTTAAGCCTTGAAAAAATATCCGCGGACGAAAGCGTCATCGTAAAAATTGTCGACTCAACGCTCCTGGACGCCATCACCAAACAGGCGAGCGATATCCATATCGAAACATCCGATGTGGGAATTGTCATCCGGTACCGGATAGACGGCATGCTTCACCAAGCGACAGAACCCCTTGATCCCGAACGGATGAGCGCCATTGTCTCCAGGATCAAGGTCATGTCGGAGCTTGATATCTCCGAAAAACGAGTACCCCAGGATGGGCGTTTCAAATTGAAGGTCCGGGAGCGCTACATTGATTTCAGGGTCTCCATCCTTCCCACCATCTATGGGGAAAATGTGGTGATCCGCATCCTTGACCGGGATAAGATGTCCTCCAGGGAGGGCGGTTTCACCCTGGACGCCCTCAATCTGCCGGTTGAAGAGCTTGCCCGTTTGAGACGGATGATCCATGCCCCTTACGGGATGTTCCTCATGACCGGACCCACTGGAAGCGGAAAGACGTCGACCCTTTATCGAGCCTTGTCCGAGGTCAATCACAGTGATTCGAAGATCATCACCATCGAGGACCCGGTCGAGTATCAGCTGAAAGGGATCACCCAGATACCGGTCAATGAAAAAAAGGGGCTCACCTTTGCACGGGGGCTTCGTTCCATCCTTCGCCACGATCCGGACAAGATTCTCGTGGGAGAAATAAGGGATTCGGAGACCGCTCAGATCGCCCTGCAATCGGCCCTCACCGGACACCTGGTATTTACCACCGTTCACGCCAACAGCTCCTTCGAAGTCATGAACCGGTTCGTGCATATGGGGATCGAGCCCTACAACCTGATGGCGGCCTTGAACTGTATCGTGGCCCAGAGGCTCATCCGGGTGTTGTGCGATTGTAAAGGGGTGATGACGGTATCAAAAACCGAGCTGAAGGAATCAGGGCTTGCCCCTGAACGTTTTTCCGAATACGCCTTTTACCGGGCTAAGGGGTGTGACCGGTGCAAGGGAACCGGATACAGGGGAAGAAAGGCGATCATCGAACTCCTTGAACTGGACGACGAAATGCGGGAACTCTTTATCCGGAAAGCCCCGGCGTCGGAGCTGAAAAAAAAGGCCCTGGAATCGGGGACCCTATTTTTAAGGAGTGCCGCTTTGCGGGAGGTTTTAAATGGAGAGACGACCCTCTCCGAAGCAAATCGGGTCACCTTTGTGGAGAGCGACCATCGAAAGATCCGGTTTTGAAACGAATATAGGCAGAGAAGCTCATGCGACACGGCATACGGAAAATCGGAACGGGAATTGAAATTACGAAATCAGCCGTAAATGGGGTGACCGTTGGAATGGGGCCCGAAGGGGTGCGGCTTCTCAAACGGAAACGGGTTCCTCTTCCGGACGATGTGCTCCGATTCTCTTACCGCAACGGGAATATTCTTAAAAAAGATCTATTTATCCAAGCGGTCAGAGAGGCCATTGATGGAGAAAAGTCGCGCGATATAACGATCGGCATGGGGCTTCCCAATGAGATTGTGAAGATGAGCATACAGGAGTTTCAGGAACTGCCGCAAGAGAAGTCTGAAATCGAGCGAATGATTGTCTGGGCCATGGAGCGGAGCTTCCATTTTCCCGAAAAAACAACCAAGATATCGTGGCATCCTTTGGGAACCCGTGAAAACGGCGTAAAAAAAATGTTTGTGACCGCCTGTGATTTCGCCGTAATCCGGGAGTACGAAGAGGTCCTGAAGGAAAACCGCATTTTTGCCCAGGTGATTTGTCCATCCGGGATCGCCCAGTATAATTTTTATGCTGAAAAAGTGCCGGTTGAAGGAGTGGTGGCTTTTCTCGGGCTCTTTGAAACCTGTTTCGGCTTTTTTGTGTTTATCGATGGCGAACTCTCTTTCTACCAGGGCATCCGGAAAGGATTGTCGAACAGACGCTATCTGGATGATATCGACATGTGTTTCGATTTTTATACGGGAAAGAATCCGGATCAGGAAGTGGAGCGGCTATATATCGGTGGTCTCATCGATCCTCGTGAAAAAACGAGGGAGCTCTTCGCATCCTTTGGCAATATGGAGGTGACGGTCATGGATGAATTTTCCCTGATCGGCAAGGAAAGGGCTCTGGGCATGAACAAGCGAGAAGATCTCGCCGCCTATGCCCCATCAATCGGCGCGGCCAGGATGGTTATCAAGTAGTATGTGAAAAGAGCGGCCCCCATTTTTTTGTTTGGAGATTTTAAGGGAAACCGATGGAACCCATCATTATCAATATCGCCACAACCGAACCTTACGACAAGCGGGTCTACCGGTTTCTTGTGATAGGAATCGTTTTTTTAATAGCGGGCTTTTCGGGTTTCAACACCTATTACTTTTTTAAAAACCGTTCGCTCCGGATGGCTTACGAGGAGAAAATTAAACGGTTCGATCAGATGGAGAGAGGCGATCTATCGTCTGCTTCAGGCATCAAAGGCCCCGTGGATGATGGAAAAAAGGCCCGGATCGAAAAAGAGATAGCTTTCATCAACACTCTAATGTTTCAAGACGGATTCCCATGGCCACAGATCCTCGATCAAATAGAGAGGAGCATGCCGGAGGGGCTTCTTCTTCAAAGAATCGCAAGTGGGCCCGATTTGAAGAGTCTCCTACTGGAAGGAGACGCGAAACATTCGGGGAGTGTGGCCGAATTCATGGAGGGACTGAAGAAACAAAAGAGTTATTGGGAAGCGGATCTCTTCTCATTGAATGTCGATTCACCGGAAAAGGATCAGGACGAAGCGCAAAGCCCCATCAAGTTTCAGATATCCCTTACGTTAAACGGCAAAGAGATTGTTTCGACAGAAGAAAAGAGGCGCAGATGAACGGAACGGATTGGACCAAAATGGTTCTGGCGCACCGGCTTGTTTTTACCATGCTGGCCGCTTTTTTTGTCTTGAATGGTCTCGTTTACGGGGTGCTATCGTCCACTCAGGAGAAGCAAATCAAATCCCTTCGGGCATCCTATCAGCACTTGAGAAGTCTGAAAAACAGTTCCAATGAAAATAGTTCGGACCCCTATCAAAAGGCGCGGAAAGAGATAGACCGGTTTTATGAAACCCTTGAGATCTCTTCCGGATTCATGGAGATGGTCGTGGCCTTGAAAAATCAGGTAAACGACTTCGGCCTGCATATCAGGAAGATGAATTTCAAGCCCGAACCCATGGAAAACCCAAGTGTGATTCAATACAAAACACATCTGGTGGTATCTGGAGAGTATCGCAGACTCAAGCAATTGATGGCGGCCCTAACCCGCTCATCCCGGAGAATCTGTATCGAAACGCTTGTTTTTCAAGATCATTCGGATGAAGAGGAAATGGTTGATATGGAGATCATTTTTTCAACTTACTATAGGGAGAAAAAATAGGCTGGTCATGGATAGAAATAAAAGAATACTCCTCTTCCTGCTTCTTATCCTTGGGATATCCGTGACCTACAGGATCAAACACCCATTCCGGCAGGCGCGGGTTTCGGAGTTGACCTATGGCTCCGGAAAAAACGCACGGGTGGTCACCATGAAAATCGCACAAAAAACAGATGCCAATGGAAAGGCCGGATTCTCCGGGCTTGCCGTCCGCCATTTTCCGGATGCACCAAAACACGCGGGGGAGGTAAAGAAAAATCTCTTTTTCATTGAAAAAGAGAAGCCTTCACCGGAAACCATCATACCGGCGGAAACAAAAAAAGCCGATGAGAACCCGGCCTTCATTGATCCGCTCTCCCAGGTCAGAGAGGCGATAAACCGTTTCACGGTGTTGGGACTTTACGAAACCACCCGTGATAAGGCGGTTTTCCTTCAAAGAGGGAAGGAGATGGTCATGGTCCGGGTTGGAGACAGGATCGACGGAAAATACCGGGTGACGGAGATTACGAACCAGTCGATCGTGATTTTGGCGGAAGCCCTTAATGAAACCATTCGTATCGACATGGAGAGGTTCTGAAGGAGTCATATGATGAGTGAAAATGAGTCAAAGAAAAAAAAGAGGATCATTTCCCTTGAAGGCTTTCTGGTGCTCTGCCTTTTTCTTTCCGCCTGTTCTCAGAGTGCTAAATATATTAAAACAGGAAACAGCATGATCGGAAACAGAGAATGGGAAAAAAGCGTCGCCTATTTAAAAGAGGCGAAGGAAAAGTATCCAGATAACACCGAAATCTCTCTTCTACTTTTCCGGGCCGAATGGCAGGCTTCACTCACGCATATGGAAAAAGGAGAAGTCTATCTTCGACAG